>NZ_JALKAU010000050.1:0-32767 GCF_023015735.1 Gelidibacter sp. F63206 | reverse complement strand
ATATATTCAATATGTTTTCAGGATTTAAAATCAGCCACTCCAATTTTGCTGAAATTTTATTTTCGTCCGGCAATGCATTGATTGCAACAGTATCAGCTTCAATATTGTAATAGTCTAACCATTCTTGTTCAGCACCAGTAAATACTACCTTGCCCTTTGCCATGGCCTCTAATGCATTATAACCTTGATCATAAGCATAAACCTGATCTAATAGAATATGACAGGCATCATAAACCTTTATATAATCATTATATGGGATATCTTCGGTTCTTATTACTTTGACTTTATCGGGGAATTTATTTTTAATGATCTTAAGGGCCTCGTCAAAGAACACATTTCCTTTTTTAATGTAGTTTTGTGAATTGACCCCATGAAAAATGATGATTTTATTAGTAATAGACAAAGGGATGAATTCTATTTTGTTGTAATTTATTGGATTTGGAATCAATCCCAAATATTTTTGGTGGTTGAGTAACGGTAAGTGGTAGTCAATATCTGAAGCAAGAACGCCGTTTATATGTTTGAAAATAAAATCATGTAGTTTGATGGCAGGTCTCTGAAGTTTCAAAAGAATGAATTTATAATAGTCCTTTAAATTTTGATTTTCATGATATGGTGTTAAGATTGAATATTTGAACTTTTTATCATAGGCATATTTGACACTTAAATGATCTATTCCGCACGAAAGTAAGAACATTTTTTTATTGTTTTTAATTATCTTTTTAAGTAACCAAATTTCGAGCGTCGAATTTGTTTTAATGCTGTTTTCGTTAATCAGCTGGACCGTGTCAAATTCTTTTAACTTAGGTAATAGTCTGTAAAACCTAATAGCAGACTCAATTTGTGGTAAATTTAAGCTGGTCAGTCGGTTGATCAGAATTGAGAATGATTTTAATTTAGATCGAGAAAAAAATGATGCGCCGTAATTGTAATCGACGGGAAACTGTTTGAATCCATCCTCTGTACCAACTAGTATAACGTTATGGCCTAGTTTTATCAATCCTTCTTTTAAGGAATTGTGCAAACGGCTGTATTCACCAATTAAAAGAATGTTCATTAATTGTATATTTGATTTTGTAAACTTAATCAAAATAAAGGTAGTTGTTAGCAATGGATTCTTTGGCAGAACCTAAATTGAAAATATGTTTGGTGTCTATTTCTTTAGCTAAAGGAGGAGCTGAGCGTTCAACTGCGATTTTAACCAAGATGCTCCAAGACGAGGGTTTTGACGTGCATGTGGTGTTGCTCAATGATGAGATCGACTATGAATTTAAAGGGAAACTTTTTAATTTAGGATTGGATAAAACAGGTTCAGATAATCCATGGAAACGGCTTCGTCGGACTCAAAAATTAAGAAAATATCTAATAAAAGAAAATTTCGACTATATCATTGATACCCGAGCGAGACGTTCAGTGGTGATAGAATGGATATATTTAAATTATGTCTATCTCAACCTGAAATTTATTTATCTCGTTCACAGTTGGAAACTTGAAAATTACCTAACCAAGGCCAATTGGATGGCAAAATCAATGATTAAGAGATCCCATAAAATGATTGGAGTATCTAAGGCCATTTCTGAAAGGATCAATTCAGAATTCAAGACACAAAATGCACTGACCATTTATAATTCAGTTGAGAGTTTCAAAAAGCAACAAAATGGAATTGAAATTCAAAAACCTTATATTCTTTTTTTGGGTCGAATAGATGAAAAAGTGAAGAATTTATCATTGTTGATTGCGGCGTATAATCAATCACAATTGTCCGATAATGGGGTTCGACTTTATATAGTAGGAGATGGGGATGACAAGGATTTAGTGCAGCAAAAAATCAATTCATATAAGCTTCAAGATCAGATTAAAATACTTCCTTTTACGGCAAACATTTATTACATGTTAAAAGACAGCTTATTTTTGGTATTGACCAGTCGATATGAAGGATTTCCGATGGTTTTGATAGAAGCGCTTTCTGTGGGAACCCCGATCATTTCAGTAAACTGTAAAAGTGGACCATCAGAAATTATTGATCACGAAAAAAACGGACTATTAGTAGAAAATCATAACCCTAAAGCTCTAGCGCAAGCTTTTGACCGGTTTTTGTTGGGTCCGGATATATACAACACCTGTAAGTCAAACAGCAAACAAAGCGTAGCCCATCTGAATCAAAAAATCATTGGAGCGCAATGGTCAAATATCTTAAAGTCATGAAAAGAGTAGAACTGATAACCATCCCCAAAATTGAAGATACAAGAGGAAATCTCGCCGTTATAGAAAAAGAGTGTATTCCGTTCGACATAAAACGAGTGTATTATTTATACGATGTACCAACTGGGGCCTATCGGGGAGCGCACGCCCATAAAGAGCAGACCGAATTTTTGATTGCCCTGAGCGGCAGTTTTGAAGTGGTTTTGGACGATGGTTTTGAAAATCGACGAATCATGTTGAACCAGCCCAATAAAGGCCTGCTCGTTCCTACGATGATGTGGCGTGAACTCGATAATTTTTCCTCTGGAGCCGTCTGTTTGGTATTGGCGTCTGATACGTTTGATGAAGATGATTATATCAGGGATTATGATGATTTTAAATCATTTAAAAGCACTTAAATGAATCCCAAAATGCTGCATTCGTTTTTTGAAAAAATGTAAACACCGAATTACACTGGTGGGTTGTTTTAATAAAAACTGCTGTTTTTTATTCAAATTGTTATAATCGATTTCTTTTTCGAATCTTTTGAAACTGCTGCGATCATTTTCTAATTTTGATAATATGGCCATAGAAAATCGATTCAAGTCTATAAATTTTTTCAAGCCCGGATTGGTTGCTTCAAATTTTAGATAATTGTCATATTTCGGCTTATCCGATCGCTTTGTTCTGTTGGAAAGACTCTCTTTCGCATAGCGATAGGTGACAAGCACATCATTGATGAAAACAACTTTGTACTGTATTCCAATACGGATCCATAAATCTGTGTCCTGTCCGCTTTTTAGAGAAGTATCATAAGTGCCGATTCTGTCGAAAACACTCTGGTGGACAACAGTACTTGAGCTGGTCAGCACTGTATTGATGTAGCTTGATTCAAAATAATCGACAATATAAATTTCTTTGTCCTTAATATTTTTGATAGAGTAAACTGAGCGGATGATACCATTTAACGTTTCTATATTTACTGCGGCCGCAAAGACATGGTGGTCAGGATGGGATTTAATAAGCTGATTTATAGTTTCAAGATAGTGTTCTTGCCAAAGATCGTCAGCATCCAAAAGTGCAAGATACGGTCCACTTGCTTTTGAGATGGCTGCGTTTCTAGCTGAGGAGGCGCCTTTATTATCTTGTTTAAAATAAGTGATTCTAGGGTCAGAGATTGAATTTACCACAGCCTCACTTCCATCAGTTGATCCGTCATTGACTACAATAACTTCAAAGTCCCTGAAAGTTTGTGCCAACACACTTTCTATTGTGGCCTTGATATGCTTTTCCTTATTGTAAAGCGGAATGACTATGGAGAAAAACGACATTTATTGAATGTAAAGAGTGCAAAGGTAACCTAATCTGCACAAATCAAAAATGAATAATGAGGGTTTGTTAGAAAGTAAATTCCTCTTAAAATGGCTTCTAAATAACTTGTAAATTATGGCTAATACATAATGAAATCCGAGTCTTTTGAGCTTGAAAAAGTTTCGCGAGATTTTGGTATAATCTCCTGGAATGAGTCCTTGTTTTAAAAGCAGAAACAAAACATCAACCGACTCCATGGATTTCTTGAAAAATTGGTTGCTGTCTTCCAGACCTAAATGGTAGGTTGGGTTTTCAATATGTTCTACGTTTATGTTTTTTAACTTTGAGTTATAAGAAAAAAGGGTATCCTCATGTCTTAAATTGGGTATGTTCTCATTAAAAGATACTTTGGAAAACACACTTTTATGAATTAAAAAATTTAAAGTTAAAAACGTTACATACGTATTCTTCTTTCGTTCTTCTGAAGTAAGCGCCTCACGTTTGTTGCCATATACCCAGCGTAGTAAATTAGTTTGGTCTGGCTTTTCTTCAGTATATACAATACCACCATAAATAACTTCTGAATTTGTGCTAATTGATCGTAGGTATTTGGAAATGAAATTTCTGTTTTTTGGTAAGACATCAGCATCTAGAAATAACAACCACTCAAAACTTGCATTCTTTGCCAATAGATTCCGCACCGCACTTCGGCCTATGTTCTTATTTAGAATATGATAAGAGGTGTATTCTAAATTATTAATAGATTGGTTGGACTCAATAAAGGCTTGGTTGGTAGAGCCATCATCGTGAGCTAAAATCTCAAAGATAATTCCAGTTTCTGTAAGTTGCTGATGGAGATTCTCAACCAAAGGGACGATGTTGTAATTATATACAGGAATTAATACCGAAATCATTTAAAGAGAATAAGAGTTTAAAAATACATTTTTTGAAGGCTTTAAAGAGGTCTTCGTCATAAAATATTTAAATTGCATCAAATCTATAAATAAAGTACAACTATGAATGTTTCTGTGTCCAATGAAATTTCAGAACGCATCTATACTAAAATAAAAAGTGAGCAAATGGCTTTGACGGCTGCGTATAATAAGACCAAATCTCAAATTGGCTTTTTTTATATTGATGACGTTTTGCCTGGAGACATTGCGCAAAAATGTTATGAGGTTTTTCCAGATCCTCCAGAAATGCGCTGTCTCAAAAGCATGAGGGAATATAAGCATGTATCGGCACAAATGGATAAACACGATCCGTTTTTGGAAGCCGTTATCTACGCCTTTCAAGACCAAAAGATTGTAACGCTTATTGGTGAAATTTGCGGAATTGATTCACTTTATGCTGACGAGTCGTTATATGCAGGAGGCTTATCGTTAATGGCAAAAGACAATTTTTTACATCCACATTTAGATAATTCGCATGATGCCGAACGTGAGCGCTGGAGGGTTTTGAACTTGCTCTACTATGTTACTCCAGATTGGAAATTGGAAAACGGAGGGCATTTGGAAGTGTGGCCTAATGGTCCAAAACAAAAACCTGTGCTCATAGAAAGTAAGTTTAACCGATTGGTGGTTATGGCCACACACGATACGTCATGGCATTCCGTAAATAAAGTCATTGTTGATGGCAGCAGATGTTGCATTTCCAATTATTATTTTAGCGATTCGCCATTAAAATCTACAGATAAGTTTCATGTGACCAAATTTAGAGGGCGTCCAGAAGACACCTTTACAAACGTCATTTTAGATCTTGATGCGCATTTAAGAATGCTAGTCAGGAAAATCTTTAAAAAAGGGATCCGTAAAAACCCGCATATTTATAAGAAGAAGACTAAGTGATTGGTATAGTAATTGTATTTTTTGTTTTATGAAAAATATTTACCTCTTACTTTTCGGACTTCTATCTATTTCATTTGTCAATGCCCAACGGGAATTTCACGTATTTCCAAATGGAAAACCTTCAGGAAACGGAAGCCTTTCCAATCCGTGGGACTTACAAACGGCCTTGAGTCAAAAAACAAATATTGTCAACGGTGGCGACACGATTTGGTTGCATGAAGGGATTTACACAGGACAATTTATAAGTACATTGAAAAGCACCGTGTCCAAGTCCTTTGTAACTGTATCTGCGTTTAAAACAGATAAGGTGGTTTTGAATGGGAACATTCCAAACAATAAAGGCTATGTGTTGGAGGTTAGGGGAAAACAAGTCATCTTTAAGAATTTTGATGTGACTTGCCTCGGTGATTTTTCGAGAGATAGTACGGATGAGAATTTTAAAGGAATTACTGGAGTCAACCATATTTCTGGTGAAGACTGCCAATTTATCAATCTCAAAATCCATAACATGCCTGGTTCTGGAATGGGTTCGTGGAAATTGACCGGAGGATCAAAAATAGAAGGGTGCATGATTTATAACAATGGTTATATGTCTAAATCAAGGGGCAGTGGCGTAGGTTTGTATGTTCAAAATCAAACTGAAAAGATGAGGGAGATTACCAATAATATTATTTTTAACAACTACTACAAGGGGGTCGAAATCTGGTCGGCAACCTCAGGTTCCAAATTTGAATTTGTAAAAAACGTGCAAATGACAGATAATGTCGTTTTTAACAATGGCTCACCGTCTAAGACGATTAAAGGGAATGTGATTATTGCTTCAGATGATAATGATGGAATAAATGTGGCAAAAAACATCACCTTAAGAAATAATGTGCTCTATCATAATATTGATTTTGAGGATAAAAATAATTTTGGAGATGGCACGTCTCTACATTTGGGATGGAATAAAAATGCGCCAGTAAATAATGTTCTTATTGAAAACAACCTGATTGTTGGTAAAAATAACGGGTTAAATATTTTGTACGCTGAGTCTTTGACTTTTAAAAATAATATTGTTTACACTGGAAATGTGCATTTATATTCTAATATTTTGGAAAACCATAAAAACTGGGACTTTGATTACAACACATACTACACCCGGCGCTCGGATGGCTTTAGAGTCCTCAAGCATAAAGATTACAGAATGGCCGATTGGCAAAAGAACTTTCAGTTGGATGCTAACAGTACGTGGAGCTTTATCAAAAATGCCGAGGTCAAACCATATAAAAATATTGTTGCCTATGCCAATCGTGCCAATACCTATAAGGTTGTCTTGATGGATAAGACAGCAAGGGACGTAGCTATTGATTTTTCGAAATATTCACTTAAAAAGGGGGTGGCCTATAAAATTTATGATGCGGAAAATCCAAATAAAATTATTCGTTCAGGGAAAATAGGTGCATCTGGGCAAATTAATTTCCCCCTCGGATTGAAAGAACTGGAATACCCGTTGCATAATACTCTCGCTCAAAAATCGCCTACAAATTTTGGCGTGTTCATCGTTGAGTTCCAAGGTGTAAAGGATGCTGAAACTAAGCCACCATTGTTTAAACGGTTATTTGAGTGGTTTGGGATTTAACCTTTACGCTGTACAACCTCAAAAACCTTATTTTCGTCACACTTTAAGGTTTTGCTTGGGTAGCGCAAAAGAAGTGCATAATCATGGGTGGCCATTAAAATGGTATTGCCATTTTTGTTGATTTCACGTAGGACTTCCATGACTTCAATACTGGTCTGCGGATCTAGATTTCCAGTAGGTTCATCGGCCAAAATAAGTTCGGGGTCATTCAATAAGGCTCTTGCAATGGCAATACGCTGTTGCTCACCGCCCGAAAGCTCATGTGGAAATTTAAATCCCTTAGTTTTCATGGCCACTTTATCGAGAACCTTTTCAACACGTTCCTTGATTTTATTTTTATCCTTCCAGCCGGTAGCTTTCAAGACAAATTCCAAATTGCCATTGACAGTTCTGTCCGGCAATAATTTAAAATCCTGGAATACAATTCCCAATTTTCGTCTTAAAAACGGAATGTCTTTCTCTTTTAAAGTACGTAAATCGAAATCCACAACATGGCCTTCACCTTTGCTCAGTTCAAGGTCTCCGTAAAGCGTTTTCATAAAACTACTTTTACCACTACCTGTTTTACCAATGAGATATACGAAATCGCCTTTTTTCATTTCAACGTTAACTTCAGACAGCACCATGCTATCTCCCTGAAATATGGAGACATCTTTTAATTCTAAAACAGTTTGAGACATTTTTATAAATGAGTTTTTAAGAGTGGTAAATGTATTATTAAAATAATCAAATATCAAGTTTTTTAAAAATGAGTCGTACCATGTAAGTACTGAACTCTTTCAAGTGTGGCTTCCGACACATTTAGGTTCTACAAAATTGTGAGGTTTGAAGAGGAATAAAAAAAGCCGCAATAATCTGCGGCCTTTTCCATAGAAGTGCAATATTCGCACTTTAAATTAAAATGATTCCTAAGACTTCATATAAATTGCTCAGTCTTAAGTTGCTCGTGTTATATTATTCCACGATAAGTTTTCCTTGCATCAAAGCGTAGTGCCCTGGGAATGTACACATATACGTGTAGGTTCCTGGAGCAGGAGCGTCAAATTCAATAGTAGTAGTTTCTCCACCACCTATCATTTTTGTATGGACAATAAACTTGTCGGTCATATCCGCTGGGATATAGTCGTTGTCTTTTGCCATTGCAGCAGCGTTTCCTACAGTAGCAACATCAGCATCTTGGGTTAGTAAAGCCCAGTTATGACCCATAACTTGTATATCCATTTTGCCTACGTGCTTCAAAGTAAGTTTCACTTTTTGACCTGCTTTAACTTTAAGTTCTTTTTTGTTAAATTGCATTTGGTCATTACCCTCAATGGTCAAAACGGCCACATTTGGATCTTCAGCAGGTGCTTTTTTCTCAACTTTTGTATCAGTTGTAGTTGTAGCTGCAGGTGTTTCTTTTTTCTTGTCGCCACAGCTAAATGCAAGGGCTACTAAAAATACTAAGATTAACTTTTTCATTGTTATTTAGAATTTAAATTTATTTATTGCAAAATTAAGTGCTATTTATAGGATAGCAAAATCATTCGAGTCATTTTTTTTAAAAAGCATCGTCAAAACCGAATGATTTGGAAGGTCTTCGGTTATTGACTCATAACCTATAACTCTGACTCATCCATCAAAATTTCCAAATCAATTTGTATCTTTGCAGCCTTAAATAAAAACAAGAAATAATGCAAGACGGTTTATATGCAAAGTTCATCACTAACAAAGGTGATATTTTAGTGAATTTAGAATACGAAAAAACACCAGGGACGGTAGGTAATTTTGTAGCCTTGGCAGAAGGAGATTTAGAAAATTCTGTAAAGGCACAAGGGCAACCTTTTTATGATGGATTGAAATTTCATCGTGTGATTCCTGATTTTATGATTCAGGGCGGTTGTCCACAAGGTACTGGAACAGGAAATCCAGGGTATAAGTTTGACGATGAGTTTCATCAGGATTTAAGACACGATGCGCCGGGTGTTTTATCTATGGCTAATTCGGGACCAGGGTCTAACGGAAGCCAATTTTTTATTACCCATGTTGCCACCCCTTGGCTGGATGACAAGCATACGGTTTTTGGAAACGTTGCTGAAGGTCAGGATGTGGTTGATGCCATTGTGCAAGGTGATGTCATTGAGAAATTGGAGATCATCAGACAAGGTAAAGACGCCCAAGACTTTAATGCCGTTGAAGCGTTTAGAACCTTTGAAGGATCGAGAGAAAAACGCATTGCTGAAGAGCGCAAAGCGAGAGCAGCTGAGCTTGATAAATTAGCCGCTGGTTTTGAGCAGACAAGTAGTGGATTGCGATATAAAATAATTAACAAAGGCAGCGGAAAAGCAGCTGAAAAAGGCAAAATGGTTTCTGTACACTATAAAGGGCAGTTGGCCGATGGAACCGTTTTTGATTCTTCATACAAACGCAACCAACCTTTAGATTTTCAAGTAGGTGTTGGTCAAGTGATTTCTGGATGGGATGAGGGCATTTGTTTATTGAAAGTAGGCGATAAGGCACGTTTGGTCATTCCAAGTGATTTAGGATATGGTGCACAAGGTGCTGGTGGTGTGATTCCTCCAAATGCCATCTTGGTTTTTGATGTGGAGTTAATGGATGTAAAGTAAGCAGAGAACCAATCCCGATTTTTCATCGGGATTGTGTGAATCGCTTATACTGAGCCCGGCCGAAGCATCCCAGAGAACCAATCCCGATTTTTCATCGGGATTGTGTGAATCGCTTATACTGAGCCCGGCCGAAGCATCCCAGAGAACCAATCCCGATTTTTCATCGGGGTTGTGTGAATCGCTTATACCGCTCATTACTGAGAAACGACATATATTTATGTTCTGAATTCAGTTTTTGGACTTAAAAATACAGTTAAGACATCACAAGACTGATAATTAACAACGCCTAAGTCAGGGGATATGATAAAAAAGTCTCGTTTTTTAATGGGGCTTTTTTGTTTTCTCAATACCCAATCAACTAGTGGATTAGGTTGAAGATTTATACGAATTGCTAAAAGTCTATTGATCTGAATCCAATATAATAAGCTGCTTAACTGTATGAATAGTTGTTTTAGATGTTGGTTTTTGATCCATTGATATGAGTGTTGTGGAAATTGAAAACTCAAGCGTCCATAAATATTATTTTATGAATTATGGAGTCTGAAATCTTACTCTGCAACTTGTCCACGATGGGGTTTTAAAGCATCTCTAAGTGGTCTCATCTGTTCTTCTGGAGTGATTAAAAATGCTATCGCATGAAACTCATTAAGCGCTTCAAAACCGGTGGTAAGGTTCTTGTAATTTTCAGCTTCGATAAACTCCTTTAAATGGATAGCATGGTGTTCGGCAATCTTAATGCCTTCTGGACCTTTAAAATCCCAGATTAATTTTAGTTTACGCATCTTCAACGGAAATTCCCTTTTCGACAAAGTTCTTAAAATCTTTCATGGCCAGCAACGATTGTTTCTTAAATATTTTGGGTGTTAACCATAGTTTCATGCGCATGTTAAAATTTAGAGGCATACATTCATTTATACTTACCCATTGCGTTCGGTTATGTGAAGTGGCCGTAAAAAAGTTATCTTGAAGATGCTCCATGTCTTGGGTGGCATACGAGCAGTGGATCTCATGGGGGAAGTTAACATGGGTGATGGTTTCAACCTGCTCTAGCTCGAAGCCCCCAATCTTGTATTGCAATTTCATTTTTGCTCCAAGATTACTTGGGGTACCAGATAAATGCTCTACTGAAACCAAGCCGCGATGCCAATGAATCATTTGTTCTGTTATGCTAAACTTTTTGGCACAAACCTCTAAAGGAGCTTCAATTAGGATGTTTAGCGTATATTTCATTGATTAAAGGGATGAAAAAGTTAAAATAAAGATACATTGGTTTCTAAAAAAAATATGTGTCCATATGTTTAACGGTTAAAAAAACTGCTGAGAGGTTATTTAATTGCTCTAAAAGTTATTTTAAATGATAAATCAGTACTGCCAATTCTTGAATTGATTTTTATTATAGGCCGATTGTTATACTAAACGGAGATGTGTTTCGTTTGAAAAATGCAACTTGTTTAATGCACTAATTGTATTATTTTTGCAACATTGTCATTCCGTTTTTAACAAATAGAGGTGGCTGCACTTTCAAAAGTCGATGGAACAGCCCTATTTTAAAATGTAGATATCAAATTAGCATAATGAAGTTAAATATCAGTTTACTGTTGCTCTGGCTAACTGCCTTTGCAAATGCACAAGTGTCTCCTGAAGACGTATTGTTTACCATTGATGACGAGCCAATTAAGGCAGAGGAATTTATAAGGGTTTACAATAAAAACCTCGATTTGGTAAAAGATGAAAGCCAGAAGGATATTGATGGTTACCTCAATCTTTTTGTGAATTATCAATTAAAGGTCAAAGAAGCCAAGCGAATGGGATTGGATCAGGACATAAAATATATCAGGGAGTTTTCATCCTATAAGGATCAGTTGGTCAAAAACTATCTTTCGGATTCAAAGGTTACAGAGGGTTTGGTGAAGGAAGCTTATGACCGAATGGGCTATGACATAAAGGCTTCTCATGTTTTAATCCGTCTTGATGAAAACGAAATTGATACCTTAAAGGTTTATGAAAAATTATTAAAATTACGTGATCGAATCATCAAGGAAGGTTTTGAAAAGGTTAAAACAGAGGTGCACGATGGGAAAACTGTTTTTGCTGAAGAGTTAGGTTATTTTACCGCTTTTAAAATGGTCTATGAGTTTGAAAATGCAGCATATAAGACAAAGCCTGGCGATGTTTCAATGCCATTTAGAACACGTTTTGGTTACCATATCGTCAACGTGGAAGATAAAAGACGGTCACTTGGTGAGGTGACTGTAGCTCACATTATGGTTACGGCCAGTGAGAAGGACAGTTTATCTGATCCTGAAAAACGAATTCATGAAATCTATAAGAAATTAAAGCAAGGGGAGGACTTTGAATCCTTGGCCAAACAATTCTCTGACGATAAGAGTTCGGCAAACAATGGAGGAGTATTAGCGCCGTTTACAGGCGGGCAATTGAGCGCTCCTGAATTTGAGAAGGTGGCCTTTGCTATGAATGCTATTGGCGATGTTTCAGAGCCGTTTAAAACCAATTACGGTTGGCATATTATCAAATTATTGGATAAAAAAGGTGTGCCACCTTTTGCAGAGGTAAAGTATGATATTGAAAATAAAATCTTGCGCGATTCGCGTTCCAGCCTTATCAATGCCACTCTGGCAAATGATTTAAAGGAAGATTATAAGGTTGTTGTAAATCCTAATGCTAGAGGTTATTTTGAATCTATTTTGAATTCTGATTTCTTCTCATCTGCTTGGACCTTGCCAAAAAACTTTGATAAAGATCAAGTGATATTGACCATTGAAGAGGACACTTTAAGATACGAAGATTTTGGGAAGCGCTTATTGAACATTCAGAAAGTATATGCAGGCCAAAAGATGCCTTTTAGAACAGTTGTTGATAAAGAATATAAAAACTTTGAAGAGGATGCAATTTTAAAGTACCATAAAGATAATTTAGAATTTGTAAACGAAGACTTTGCACAAATATTAAAGGAATACAGAGACGGTCTGCTCTTGTTCGACCTTATGGAAAAGGAAGTGTGGAATGCCGCTGCTTCCGACACTATCGGTTTGCAGAAATACTATACCAAGCATAAAGACAATTATTTTTGGGAAGATCGGGTGGATGTGGTCATTGCTTCCGGAGCAAAGGAAAATGATATTAAAGCAGTGGCCAGACTTTTGAGGAGAGGCCAATCGCCAGACGATATCAGTAAGGAAATGAACACAGATAACGAACTAAAAGTAATGTTCACCGCAGGAATCAGGCTTTCAAATGATCCAAGCTTGCCTCAAGATGGGATTTTAAGGACAGGAGTTTCTAGAGTGTATCGTCATAATGAGGCGTATCATGTTGTTAAAGTCAATGCCTTGCTCCCAAAAACAAATAAGACTTTTGACGAGGCAAAAGGTAAAATTATTAGTGATTATCAAAACACGCTGGAAGCCAATTGGTTGGAGGCTCTTAATGAACGTTATGATGTTGAGGTAAATGCTGATATTCTACAAAAAGTAAAATCTGAAATCCAACCCAAAATTGATTAAAAAAGTAGTCCTTATACTGATAAATTGTAGTTTTTTGGTCTCTTGCCAATTTTTCAAGCAGACTGATGATCGGACACCTATTGCAAGAGTTGGAGAATCTTACCTCTATAAAGAAGATGTTGAAAACTTGGTGGCCGAAGGGACTTCTGTAGAAGACAGCACGCTATTGGTCAATGGCTATATAACCCGATGGGCAACACAGTTATTGTTGGTTGATGGTGCCAAAAGAAACTTGCCTGAAAACATACAGAACGAATATAATAAATTGGTCAATCAATATCGAAATGATTTGTACACTAAAGCCTACGTGGAGACCTTGGTGAAAAGGAATATAGACACTGCTGTTTCCATGTCGGAGGCACTTAAGGTTTACGAAAATAATAGGGAGTCTTTTAAACTTAATGAAGAGTTGGTGAAGTTGAGATATATCAACATCTCTCAAAATGCGCTTAATAAAGAGGAAGTTGAGAAACGATTTAAGAGATTTGATCAAGACGATCAACAATACCTTGACTCTTTAGGGATTCAATTCAGATCATATTTTTTAAATGACTCTATTTGGATCAGGGCTGCCCAAGTCGCCCAGAAAATTCCAGTGGTGAATGCTGATAACAAAAAAGAACTGTTAAAAAAATCTAATTATATACAACTCAAAGATTCATTAGGACTATATTTGATCCAAATTAATGACGTCCTGCAGCAAAATGATTATGCCCCGTTAGAATATGTTAGACCAACGGTCAATCAGATCATACTCAATCGTAGAAAACTGGAACTCATCAAGCAATTTGAAAAAGATATTACAAAAGATGCTATTAAAAACAATCAATTTGAAATTTACAATTAATCTTAAGCTTTCACTAGGCTTAATGGTTCTATTCTCCTATGCTTTTGCTTCTGCACAAGAAGTCATTGAAGAAGGTGTTGTAGAAAAGGAAATAGTTAAAGACACGTCTGCACAAAAGCGTATTAAAGTAGATGGTGTAGTCGCTGTCGTAGGCGATTATATTGTTTTGGATTCAGATCTTGATAAGCAATTTGCACAGTTGGAGGCTTCAGGGGTATCTAAATCTGATATGCCTACCCGTTGCCAATTGTTTGGAAAGTTACTCGAAGACAAATTATATGCACATCATGCTGTTCAAGATAGTATTGTGGTCAACGATCTGGAGATTCGTTCTCAGGTTGATCAGCAATTTGATTATATATTGGAGCAAATGGATGGCAGTTTGCCAAGAATGCTCAAATTCTATAACAAAGATACCGAAGAAAGCTTGCGTGAAGAGATGTTTGAAATCAACAAAAGCCAGCAACTTGCAGGTCGGATGAAAGAGAAAATTGTTGCAGATATTGAGGTGACTCCAGAAGAAGTAAGACAGTACTTTAATGATATCCCTAAAGACGAACGTCCATTTTTTGGAACGGAATTAAAGGTCGCCCAAATTGTAGTCATTCCTAAAATTTCTGAGGCTGAAAAGCAGAAGGTTATTGATAAACTGAAGGAGTTTAAGGAAGATGTGGTGGAAAGAGGCGCGAGTTTTACCTCTAAAGTCGTTCTATATTCTGATGATGTAGCTTCACGTAGAACGGGAGGTTTATATACTCTGAACAGAAAGCGCCCGCAAATGGTGAAAGAATTTAGAGATGTCGCATTTTCTCTGCAGGAGGGCGAAGTTTCTGACCCATTTGAAACAGACTTTGGATTTCATATTATTTATTTGGAAAAAATAAGGGGACAGGAATATGATGTTCGGCATATCTTAATGCGTCCAGAGGTTACTCCGGCAGCCATAAAGGAAGCTAAGGAAAAGATCGATCTGATCCGTAAGCGTATAGTAGATGGCGAAATTTCGTTTGCACAGGCGGCAAGAGAGTTTAGTGATGAAGAAGAAACTCGAAATGACGGCGGACAGTTAATAAATCCTCGTACGCAGGATTACAGTTTTGAATTGACCAAGATGGATCCAGAACTCTATACACAAATTGAAAGTCTAAAGGATAATGAAGTCAGTTTGGTGCTTCAGGATGAAGACCGAATCAATCCGATAAAATTTAAACTTTTGACCGTTACAGACAGAGTAGATGGCCACGAAGCCGATTTTGCCAAAGATTATCTGAAAATTAAAAACTTGACAGAACAAGACAAACAATTCAAGGCCATTGAAAAATGGGTCAATGAGAAAGTGATGGACACCTATATCAATATTAATGGCGAATACAGAAATTGTGAGTTTGAAAGTAATTGGTTAAAAAAGGAATAGTATGTCTGACGTTGCTGCGGTAGAACAGTTTGTAAAAAAATATAAAGCTTTAAAGATTGAAATTGCCAAAGTGATTGTAGGGCAGGATGAGGTGGTCAACCAAATCCTGATTTCAATATTTTCTGGTGGACATGCCTTGCTGATTGGCGTTCCTGGATTAGCCAAAACATTAATGGTCAATACTATTGCCCAAGCTTTGGGTCTTGATTTCAAGCGTATCCAATTTACACCAGACTTAATGCCAAGTGATATTCTTGGAAGTGAAATTTTAGACGAGAACAGACAGTTTAAATTTATCAAAGGTCCCATCTTTGCCAATATTATTTTGGCGGATGAGATCAATAGAACCCCACCCAAAACCCAAGCTGCACTGTTGGAAGCTATGCAGGAACGCTCGGTTACCGTGGCGGGGCACCATTATCAGTTAAGTTTGCCTTATTTTGTATTGGCAACTCAAAATCCAATTGAACAAGAAGGAACCTATCCTTTGCCAGAGGCACAATTGGATCGTTTTATGTTCGCCATCTACTTAGAATATCCTTCTTTTGAAGAAGAGGTTCAAGTCGTCAAATCAACAACTACCGATATAAAATCGAAGGTCAATTCGTTATATTCAGCCCAGGAAATCAGTGACTTACAAAACTTGATCCGTCGTATTCCAGTAGCAGACAATGTTATTGAATATGCCGTATCCATGGTTGCGAAAACTCGTCCAAAGGATTCTTCAGCGACAGGATTGGTAAAAGAGTTTGTCGATTGGGGCGCGGGACCGAGAGCGTCTCAAAATTTAATTTTGGCAGCCAAAACACATGCCGCTATTAACGGTAAGTTCTCTCCAGATATCGAAAATGTGCAAGCGGTGGCCAACGGGATTCTCAGACATCGAATCATTAAAAACTATAAGGCAGAAGCTGAGGGGATTACAGATGAGCAAATTATAAAAAGTTTGTTTTAATGAATTTCAAAATATTTATCTTACCACTTATTTTCCTGTTATCTGGTTTTGTGTTGATCCTTTTGGGGAGCCTATTCAAAATAATGCACTGGCAGCTTGCGGTAGAATTGTTGATTGCTGGAATGGCTCTTGAAGTCATTTCTTTAATTATGATTATACTAAAACTTATCAAGATATACAATACAAACACGAATTGAGCAATTGTTCAATGGCTTATAGAAATTGATCTAACCTCTTCAATAAAGGATAATAGAGTCCTCTTATTGGCTAACTAGTATTAACGATGGGCGGATGTATGCTTCAATCAAAATGATGAGAAACATTTGTTGATTAGCGAGAATGGCATATGGCTTATATTTGTTTCATTATTCCATCATAATGAATTTGGGGAGCTATGTTATATCAACTGAAAACTTTGCAGGCTACGGCATTTTTTTATATTTACAATGGTTTATTCCCGGCAACAACGGGTTTACTGCAAGAGGTGTTTGATTCAATTTTAATTTTTTTGAATGCGAAAGGAACGTAATTTCGGATTGGATTTGGTAAGGGCAATTGCCATTACTTTAGTCGTCCTGTCCCATGCGACATTTTTCTTTGTTCAAGATTCCGAGAATTTAATTGTGGTCTTTATGCGAACTATGGGGGCTGTGGGAGTCGATTTGTTTTTTGTTCTGAGCGGATTTTTAATCGGCGGCATATTGCTCAAGGAAATTGATCAAAATCGCACCAAGTTCTCTAATTTATTGACGTTTTGGAAACGACGCTGGTGGAGAACCCTGCCCAATTATTTCTTAATACTGCTCATAAACATCGGAATTATCTATGCCTTTTCGAAGGATTTGCCCGATAGCATCGGCTCTTATTTTGTGTTTCTTCAGAATTTTTCAGACCCTCAGTCAGAATTTTTCACCGAGTCTTGGAGTTTGTCAATTGAAAGACGCCTATTTATTTCTGCCATTTCTCCTCTTCTGCGGCTTTTATTTTTTTAAAGATCGAGAGCGCTCCGTTTTTTTATGGGCCACTTTAGCGGTCATTTTTATGGGATTTTTGCTAAAAATCCAATTCTATATGAATACTGAGCTGCTAAACCAGAAGGACTGGAGTTCCACATTCAGAAAAGTCGTAATTTATAGATTGGATGCCATATACATCGGGTTTTTGTTGGTGTATATGATGCAGCGTTGGCAAGGCTTTTTTCAAAAGCTGAAATATGGCCTGCTGTTTTTGGGTATAGGTGTTTTTGCCGGAACCCATCTTCTTATTTATATAATGAATTTACAACCGGAAACCCATCTCTACTTCTTCGTCTTTATGTACCTTCCCTTGATCTCGATGAGCTGTGGGTTGGTATTCCCTTATGCGATTGGGATGAAACGCAGTACAACTTTTAACGGGGTCATTTATTTTGTCAGCACCCGATCTTATGCCATTTATCCGGTGAATTTTTCTACAATTTTGTTGTGTTTCTATTATATTGTTGATCTTAATTCAGCCTCCCTAACGTTGAAAATGGGCTTGTGTACGGTTTATCTGCTGTTGACCTTGAGTATTTCAAACCTGGTTTATACCTATTTTGAGAAACCGATTTTAAATTACCGCGACAAAAAGTTGGGATAGATCCCTTTTAATTTTCATTCTCAAAATGTTGATGGCCGATATAAGTTGATAATTCACTATTTTATACCTGTCTATTTTGTCAAATTCGCTATTTTATCGCCTATTATCCGATATTCATTGAGAGATGTTTAATGTTTATTTGATTCCGTTAGAGATTTTTAAAAGTCTCTTTAATTTTGTAAATTTGCACTCCGAGTCCTCGGAAAAGAATAAACATCAACCTTTAAAATATACTCTATGGCATTTGATATTGACATGATTAAAAAAGTTTACAAAACTATGCCTGAACGTGTGGACAAAGCGCGTCAGATTGTTGGTAAGCCTTTAACTTTATCTGAGAAGATTTTATACGCCCACCTTTGGGATGGCAATCCAACAACCGCTTTTAAAAGAGGTAAAGATTATGTAGACTTTGCACCTGACCGCATTGCGTTACAGGATGCTACAGCACAAATGGCACTGTTACAGTTTATGCAAGCAGGTAAGCCGAAAGTTGCGGTACCTACTACAACCCATTGTGATCACTTGATTCAAGCAAAACAGGGCGCAGCTCCCGACTTGAAACGTGCCAATGAAACCAGCAGTGAAGTTTTTGATTTTCTGGCGTCAGTATCTAATAAATATGGAATAGGTTTTTGGAAACCTGGTGCAGGTATTATTCACCAAGTTGTTTTAGAAAATTATGCATTTCCAGGCGGCATGATGATAGGTACCGATTCACATACAGTAAACGCTGGTGGATTGGGAATGGTGGCTATTGGTGTTGGTGGTGCTGATGCTGTTGACGTGATGGCCGGGATGGCTTGGGAGTTGAGATTTCCTAAGCTGATTGGCGTTAAATTGACTGGAAATCTAAATGGATGGACAGCTTCAAAAGACGTGATTTTAAAAGTGGCTGGTATCTTGACCGTAAAAGGAGGTACTGGTGCGATTGTTGAATATTTTGGACCTGGTGCAAAGAACCTATCTTGTACAGGAAAGGGGACAATTTGTAATATGGGTGCTGAAATTGGAGCTACAACATCTACATTTGGTTATGACGACTCAATGGAACGTTTCTTAAGAGCGACAGACCGAAATGAAGTAGCTGATGAAGCTAATAAGATCCGTGAATATTTGACCGGTGATCCTGAGGTTTATGAAAATCCTGAAGACTATTTTGACCAAGTTATTGAAATTGATTTAGATAAACTTCGTCCACACTTAAACGGACCGTTTACCCCTGATTTGGCAACACCAGTTGGACAACTTGGTAAACTTGCCAAAGAAAAAGGATGGCCAATTAAAGTAGAATGGGGCTTGATCGGATCATGTACCAACTCATCTTATGAGGATTTGACACGTGCGGCTTCCATTGCGAAACAGGCCGTAGATAAAAATATCAAAGCAAAATCAGATTTCGGAATCAATCCAGGTTCTGAGCAGATCCGTTACACCGCAGAACGTGACGGTATTTTAAAAATATTTGAAGATCTAGATGCCACTATCTTTACAAATGCTTGTGGACCTTGTATTGGCCAATGGGATAGAAGTGATTTAAAAGGTGAAGAGAAAAATACGATTGTACATTCGTTTAATCGTAACTTCTCAAAACGTGCAGATGGTAATCCAAATACACATGCCTTTGTAGGGTCTCCAGAAATGGTGGCTGCAATTGCTATTTCGGGACGTTTGGATTTCGATCCGATGAATGACGTCTTGATTAATGAAGATGGGGAAGAAGTGAGATTGGACCCGCCACAAGGTATTGAATTGCCACCAAGAGGTTTTGATGTTGAAGATGCAGGATACGTTGAGCCAGTTAAAGATGGTAGCAAGGTAGATGTATCAGTTAATCCAACTTCTGAGCGTTTGCAATTATTGGAACCTTTTAAACCTTTAGGAAATAAGATAGTTGGTGCAAAACTATTGATCAAAGCTTTTGGAAAATGTACAACAGACCATATTTCAATGGCTGGACCATGGCTGCGTTACAGAGGACATCTGGACAATATCTCCAACAACATGCTTATTGGTGCGGTAAATGCTTTTGGTAAGAAAACAAATTTTGTCAAAAATCAATTGACCGGTGAGTATGGAGGCGTTCCTGATGTCGCGAGAGATTATAAAGCAAAAGGCGTTCATTCTATTGTTGTTGGCGATCACAACTACGGTGAAGGTTCTTCTCGTGAACATGCTGCCATGGAACCAAGACACTTGGGCGTTGCCGCAGTTTTAGTGAAATCCTTTGCACGTATCCATGAAACAAACCTGAAAAAACAAGGTATGTTAGGCTTGACCTTCGCCAATGAAAATGATTACGATTTGATACAGGAAGATGATACGATCAATTTCTTGGATTTAGATCAGTTTGCTCCGGACAAACCTCTTCATTTAGAGTTTGTTCATGCAGATGGCAGTAAAGATGTTATCAAAGTAAACCATACTTATAATCAACAGCAAATCGATTGGTATAATGAAGGTTCGGCCTTAAACTTGATTAAGAAGCAAAATCTATCTTAAGCATTTAACCTTTTTAAAGTAATAAAACTCCCGATAAACATTGGGAGTTTTATTTTTTTAGTGAAACCCGGAACTTGAAAGCAAAGCGCATCAAGTTCTGATGGTTGTCCCGACGGCTATCGCGATAATCCCGCTTTTGGGCGGACTCGAGACCCCTGTTTGCGGACAAGCAGGCAGAACTTGAATTCACGCCGTATAGAACTTTCCTGTTTAGATTGCTGTCGCGATAGCTCCTGCAAATGGATACGGAAACTTCGATTTAAGTTTTAATCTGTCGACACACTTGAGGCTTATCACAAAATCATCTATTTTTATAACCATGAAAATCTCAAAAAATCAACGTAGTAATATTATTTTTCTAGTGATCATTTTGCTGATCATCATTCCGCAAACGCGACAGCCTATTCAAGTTTTTTTACAAAAAGGTTTGGCCATGTTCAGTCCATCGGTGATTGACAAAGAAGACCGTGTTGTTCTCACCGATTATAACTGGCAATTGGTGGATGAGAATGGCGTGGCCTATAACTTCAACGATGCCAAAGGAAAGGTGGTGTTTATCAACTTTTGGGCTACTTGGTGTCCGCCATGTATTGCTGAAATGCCAAGTATGGAAAAGTTATATCAAGACTATAAGAATGATGTCGATTTTCTATTTGTTTCAAATGAAACCCAAGAGGTCATTTCAAAGTTTAAGAAAAAAAATGATTATGAGTTTTTAGTACATGCAGCAATAAGTGGAAACCCGAAGCAATTGGAAACTTCTTCCATTCCGCGGACTTTTGTTTTAGATAGAGAGGGAAATATCGTTATTGACAAAACGGGTGCGGCAGATTGGAACAGTAAAACGGTTAGGAGATTATTGGATGATCTTTTACAACTTGAATAATACTTTGAAAAACGCTTTTATGAAAGCCATTGAAAAAAGTGACTTCATTATAGAGAGGTCTTCGGAGAAAGTGGTTTCTTCATCTAAAAACCGAAACATGGTCCTAATGTCATTTTTTGAATAAAAGCTTTCAAAAATCCACACACCTTTTTGGTTTTCATCGTGAAGTACTTTTAGGAAAATCTTATCGTAAAACTTAAATTTTTTTTTGAATAATTGATGTGAGGGTCTTTTTCCTGCTTTGATGTTGTCGATTACTTTGGATACATTCTTTTCGGTATGTTTAAAGGAATATCCCGTTGAGCCCTTAACCCATCCACCTCCTGTACCAATTTTGGTAATGTTTTCTGTGTGATACTTCCAAAAAGGGAAATCGGTCATCGGAATATTACCAACTTCAGTTTCCAGAATTTTAAAATTGGTTAAATGGTATTCGGTTTCGAGATATTTTTTCAGTGCTTCTTCGTAAACCTCAGCTTTAACAAGAAACGGTGTGAAAAAGGTGTATTCCACCAAGGCCTTGGTTTCAGAGATAGGCAGGACATAGATGAAACTTGTCGAATCTTTATATTGAAACCTATAGTCCATCATGGTAAAGGCCCCAGGCTGAAAGCAAGGCGATTCGGTTTCAATGACCCAGCCTTGAAAATGTTGATGGATTAAAGTGTAATGAGATTGTTTTAGATAAAACTCTCTAGGAACTCTACTGTCGAACACATGTTTTGCCGAATAGGTTTGGGTATTGCCAATGACTTTTAAATCGACGGAATCTTCAATTTCTTGAACGGTATCCAAAATGAACTTGAAATTATCTTTTGATAAAAGCTTCTTTTTGGCCCAATTGTAAAACTCAAGGGATCTGATGGTTTTGTAGTTATATTCCTTCAGTGGAAGTATAAGAGACAGCTCGGAAGATTCAAATTTTGCAGTATGCCAAACTTTTTCAACAATAGAGTCAAATTTTCCTTGGCCCTGTTCCCAAAAGCTCCAAGTCTTATCATTTTCAGATTTATCGGAGGGATCAATCAGACCAATGCGGTAAGTGTCAAAATAGGAGTCTTTGGATATTTCTAATGCTAATTGCAAACCGGCAAGTCCATTTCCAATGATGATATAATCAAAATGGGTGTCGCTCTGCATATCTGACCTATCGATTATTTTTTGAAATATTTAAAAGGAACGATGAGCATACCAAAACATTCTCCATCATCTTTTCCCAAATGCTTGTGGTGCATCTTGTGGGCGCGTCTCAGGCCTTTGGCATACCTGTTATTGGCATTTCTAAAGATTTTAAAACGTTGGTGGATGAAAATATCATGGACGGTGAAATAGGCAATTCCGTAGGCTAAAATTCCAAGGGCAATAGGAAGGCAGTACCATAGATCTTCATAGCTCCAGAGGTAGAACAAGGTCATACTCACCACGGCATAAAAGAGAAAGAAGGCATCATTGCGTTCAAACCAACTTTTATGGTCTTTTTTATGATGATCTTTATGAAGACTCCATAAAAAACCATGCATAATGTACTTATGGGTAAACCAAGCATTGAATTCCATAATGGCAAATGTGCCAAAAAATATAAGTATCCAAAGAAAAATTTGCATGATCAAACTTACATTAAATTGAGTTGATATTTGACATAACTCCGGGTCAAAAGTTCAAATTTCTTGTAATTGGGCACCCGGATGCGAGTTGACTTAATATCTAGTGCCGGTGTGCTTTTAAGTTTTTTGAGGAGTTGGTAATAGTAGCGATAAGCCATGAACACTCCAAATTTTGCTTCGATAGGAAGTTCTTTTATACCTTCAAAACCCATGGCAAAATCGTTCTCAATGTCCATAATAATACGTCGTTTGGAAGTTTCATCCAAGTGGTTCAAATTGGTGTTTGGAAAATAGGTCCGACTTAAGTCCTCGTAATCCGCTTTTAAATCTCTTAAAAAATTGACTTTCTGAAATGCCGAACCTAAACTCATGGCACTATCCTTTAGATGATCGTATTTTTCTTCGTCACCCTTCACAAAAACTTTCAGACACATCAGTCCCACCACATCGGCCGATCCATATATGTACATTTTGTATTCCGCTTCCGTCAAGTAGTCGCTTTTATGTAGATCCAATCGCATACTATTCATAAAAGACATCACCAAATGCTTGTCTATATTATATTTGTGATAGGTTTCTTGGAAGGCATTCAAAATCGGGTTTAAACTGATTCTATGCTCGAGTGCCAGTTCCAGATCTTCTTCAAAACGATTGAAAAGGGCTTCTTTATTATAATTGTGAAATGAATCGACAATCTCATCCGCAAAGCGTACAAATCCGTAAATATTATAAATATCCTGTCTGATACTTTGGGCCAACATTTTGGTGGCCAAAGAAAATGACGTGCTGTACGAGTTTGTAACGGCTTTACTGCATTGATGCGAGACGATATCAAATAACGCTTTCATGGGCTTTGAGAGTATGATGTTTTTTTATAAGTTCTGCTACCAGTTTTCCGGAAATCAACGATGGTGGTACTCCCGGACCAGGTACAGTAAGTTGGCCAGTAAAATATAAGTTATTCACTTTTTTACTCTTTAATTTTGGTCTTAAAAAAGCCGTTTGCATGAGCGTGTTCGCCATGCCGTAGGCATTGCCTTTGTACGAGTTATAATCGTTTATAAAGTCCTTAACACAAAAGGATTCCTTAAATATAATATTATTTACGACGCTTTGCGAGGTCAAATTTTCAAAACGCTTCATGATTTTGTCGAAATAAAGCGATCTTAATTCGGCTGTATCCTCTAAACCAGGTGCTAACGGAATCAAAAATATACCCGCTTCCTGACCTTCAGGAGCCACGCTTTTATCGGTTAAAGACGGGAAACTTGCATAAAATAGAGGGTTTTCTGGCCATTTTGGGGTGTCATAAATTTCTTTGGCGTGTGCCTCAAAATCCACATCGAAGAATAAGGTATGATGATTAACGTTTTTGATTTTTTTATCAAATGCCACATAAAATAGGAGAGACGATGGCGCGAAAATCTTCTTTTCCCAATAGGCTTCTGAGTATTGGCGATATTTTTTCTCCACTAAGGTCTCTGAATGATGGTAGTCTGCTCCGCTCAAAACAACATCGCAATTGTAGATTTCGCCATTGGATATAATGCTGGTTGCTTCACTATCGGAAACCATAATCTGATCGACCGAACTTTCCGTTTTAATAGTCACACCTAAACTTTTAGCGAGCTGTTCCATAGCCAAAATGACTTCATACATGCCTTTTTTCGGATGAAAAGTACCAATTCCAAAATCGGCATAATTCATAAAACTATAGAAGGATGGTGTATTGTCAGGTTTTGCGCCAAGGAACAAAACTGGGAATTCGAGAATTTTGGCCAGACGATCGTTTTTAAATTCTTTACGAACATCTTTTTTTATTGTGCTAAAAAATTGATCTAATTTCTTAATGGTTACTGGGGTCATGAGCTCAAAGGGTGTGATACCTGGCCGATATACTAAGTCCTTAATGGCAACCTCATAATTATGTTGGGCGTTGGCAATGAATTTTTTTAATTTTTGGGAACTCCCTGGTTCTTCTTTTTCAAAAGTTTCACAAATTTTATCCAAGGTGTCTTCAATAGTAATAAAATCGTTCTTGGCAAAATAAACGCTGTAAGCCGGGTTTAGCTTTATTAATTGATAGAAATCAGAAGGCTGTTTTCCAAAATCGGCAAAAAATCGTTCAAACACATCAGGCATCCAATACCAAGTCGGGCCAATATCAAAGGTAAAACCATCTTTCTTGAGCTGTCTGGCTCTGCCTCCAATAGTCTTGTTTTTTTCAAAAATGGTGACTTTATGGCCATCTTTTGCTAGATAGCACGCTGCAGATAATGCAGAAAATCCGGAACCGATAATAGAAATATTTAATTTCATTGTTTAACAAAAGTAATTAAAAGTTAAACAAAAAACAATTCCAGAACGTTAAATTCTTGAAATTAAACTGTCAATTGTTTTGAATATTTTGATCTTTTTTGGTAAACTCTTAGTGTCAATGTGTTGTGCCATCTGACCAAGAATCCATAATTCATGGGTATTATCTTTTAAAAGCTGTGCATGAAAATCGCTAAGATAATTGGAAAGCTCCGCTCTAGGAGGGTTGACCGTAAAATAGGAAATGAAGGTCACGTTTTCATAATAGGCCAGAACATCCGTTAAACTCACTATGGGAACACTAGAGCCTAAAAAGATGGATCGCTGTCCCTTTGCTACAAGTTCATAATTTACAAACATGAGACCAATCTCATGGATTTCATGATCTGGGAGAAAAAGAACGAAGGCATTGTTGTGCTCTATTTTGATTTTGGATTGCAAAAGTTCGGTGTTAACCAAAAGCTTTTGTTTAATAAGTGAAGAAATGAAGTGCTCATGCGCTGGAGTGATGGTGTCCGTTTGCCATAACATGCCTATTTCTGAAAGGAAAGGTATAAAGACTTCATAAAATAGTTGACGAAACGATTTGGTCTTAATGAGTCCATTATAGGTTTCATAAAAAAGTTCCTGATCAAAATCCAGCATTGCTAACTTTAACGTATTGATAGCGTGATTTTTCAAATGGCCTTTGCTCGCTAATTCTCTGACTTGATCGTGTATTTCCGACGTTTTTAGAGATGCTATTTTTGAAATTTTGAGTCCATTATTATTTAGAAAACTAATATTTAATAGCTTTTGGAGATGACCTAAATTGTAAAATCTAATATTGGTATCCGTACGTTCAGGTTCGAGTAGCTCATAACGTTTTTCCCAAATACGGATGGTATGTGCCTTTATTCCTGTAAGGTTTTCTAAGTCCTTAATACTAAAGATTGTTTTAATGTTGTTCATTCTTTTGTGAAAAATATAGAACAAAATTAAACTAAATTATGATATGATGGAAAAGGAATGTGTTTTAAAGAAAAACTTTATTAGAATGGAAGGTAAATTGTGCGCACGAGAAGACTCGAACTTCCACGATCTAAGCGATCACCAGCCCCTCAAGCTGGCGCGTCTACCAATTCCGCCACGTGCGCAAAAATAATAATCAATGGATTTGAATGTTAGGCAAATGCTTTACTTTCCATGTTTTGTTTGGTATACAAAATTAAATCCAAAAGAACTTTAGCGGTGCAAATATAAAAAATCAAATAATTTAATTGCTCTATTTTCAATTTACTTTTCAGCTGAGATCATTATAATGTGAATAAAGCATGGATCTTCAAAAAATCGAGCTAAAATCGATATTACAATCCATTTTGGCCATATCGGCGATTTGCCCCATAAATCATTTGTTTTTAATTCTTTAGAACTTGCCAATGGTGTCAAAAATTTATAATCGCAAATTTTCATTACAGATAATCTTTTACTTATATGAGAAAGGATATGGCATTTGTAATCTATAAGTTTATATGAATGTTAAACTTATATGAATGTTAAATAGGACTGCTATGGGAGGTTTTAATAAATTTTTGGCCGTTTTTACGATCATTTTAACGATGTCATGCGATCTTGATAAAAATAATTCTCCAGCTCATAGTGATTCCGAAATTTTGATTCCTAAAAACATCGAACAATCCAAAACTACTATTTATGAAAGCAAGAGTAATCTTGATGAATTAATTGGAACAACTGCTCGTAATGATTGGGTTAATGAAGGAATGAGTGAACATTGGAATTTAGACCATCCAAAAAGAAAGGAGAATTTGTTTGAAGCTTTTAGTATGACGGAAGATCAGATTCAGAGTTATGAAAATGCATTACAGGCTTGGAAGGAATCTGAAAATGACGATGCTTTTAAATTGCTTTCGGCCACTGCGAAAATAAAAGAAGAAGACCGAATATTGAGAGCAATCCTGAATGAATCACAGTACGGGCTTTATATAGAATGGTCAATGAACAATCATTTGGGAAAATAAAACATCTTTACACGTCCTGATTTTATCTCATACCGAAGCTTATTTAATTTCATGTGCTTCAATTGAAATGCCACTGTTCATTATAAATGAGAGATCAAGTCAGGGGCATTTTATCCAGCTAGTAATAGTCGATGACTGACCATCCACAAAGATTCCCGATTTGAATTAATCTTTACCTAAATGAAGATTTTAAAATTTAATATGATGCCATCCTCTGGTATATCGTTTGAAATTTTAAGGATTTAAACAAAAAATGCTTAAATTTAATGGAATTCATAGATATTAAACCGTTCTTAAACAGCTTTTTCGGGTTAAAAATTTGATCGAAAGAGCTTAAATTTAGGAATTACTCATATTAACTTTATAAGAGCACGATGTTGTGCTTAAATTCAAATTCCAATTAACTAAAAAGTATAATTATGGCAGAGATTAAAATTGACAGGAAAAAACCAATTTGGCCTTGGATTCTCTTAATTCTGGTCGTATTGGGAATCATTGCGTATTTTGTTTATGACAATCCAGAACGTGATGACCATATTGATGACATTGATGATGAGGTCACCAATGAACATGTGATAGATTCTGATGGTGGACAATCAGGTACAACAGGCGCCTATAGGGCCGGAACAGCTTATGACCAATACACTGCCTTTGAAGGGTCAATTCGTGATTCTACACGTATTGCAATAGATTCATCCTACACCAAAAAAGCATACTACAATTTGAGCAAAGCGGTAGCGAAGAAGGCTGATGAACACAACGTGGAAGAATCACAGGCTTTAATTGATTTAAGAAACTTTTCGATGTTGATCACTAAGGTTTCCAGTCCACTAAGTAGCGCGGAATCGGCTAAAAACTTTAAAACAGCGAGTGATAAGGTGGCAAAGGTATTGGAAGATATCCAAATTAAGAGTTACCCTGAATTACAATCACAAGTTGCAGATTTAAAACAAGTGACTTCAGAGATGGATGGCTATATTAGTATGGATAAACAACAGGATAATATTACTCAGTTTTTACAGAAGAGTAGGGATGTATTAAAAGCGATGAACAACTAAAGTAGGAGGCTTTAACCGAAATAAGTAACCTATTAATTAAGTGAATTCTCTATTGGTTAAATACCTGTTCATTGGCCCAAACGAGATCATGTTGTATATATGATATTGACTTTGGTTAATGATCGTAGTGGCTATTTTTAGGTCAATTATGTAAAAGTACATCATATTCTCTAAAAAAGAGGAAATTTACCAATGGTGGGTTTCCTCTATTTTTATAATTATATATTTTGAAGATCAAGGTTTTTGAGCTGCTTTTACCATGGTAAAGAGACTTGTTTTTGGGATCTTGACTGATGACCGCCATCTCGCTATAATAATTATTTACGGAATATTTTTAATGCTTTGACCATTAATGAATTTCAATAGAAGTTGCTTATGTTAATGATTATTTTAAATTTGTAAATCATTTATATAAAACCAACCATGACTAAAACTACTTTATTGGCTATTGCATTTATGGCAATGGTGACTTTTAATATTCAGGCTCAAAATACTGAGATTATTTTGACCCAAACTACCGGTGAAATATTTATTGCTAGTGGCGTATCGTGCGACGGAGGTGATAATTCATGGTATCGCGATTATATACTTTCGGATGAAGGCATAACAACTGATGTCAAACTTGTGGGCGTTGAATTTGGATTACAAGGCATTCAGTTTGACGAAGAATTGGAAATTTATGCTTACAATTTTGAAGGTTTTCCTGCTGGTTTTAATGCTGCCAATTCACCGACTCCTATTGCATCTGGAAGGGTAACAGTTGGTTTAGATGATATAGATACCATAATTAGAGTCGACTTCGATAGCCCAGCTATAGTTTCAGCAAGCTCAAGTATTGTAGTTAGGGTTGTGCAACCAACTTCCACTGGAAATCAATTGTTTTTAGGTGCAACGCCTGGAGAAACTAAAGGAGGATTTATAAGCTCCATTCACTGCGGGATTGAAGGCGAACCGCTGCCGGTGGCCACTATTGGATATCCTGATGCGCGACATATGATTAATTTGGTTGTCGTTGACGAAACACTTTCCTTAAGTAATAGTCAGATTGAAAAATTTGCGGTCTATCCGAATCCCACTAGTGCAAGAGTCATGTTGAAGGCTCCTTCGGGATTAGAAGTAATTAATGTGAGCGTGTTTGATGCGTTGGGTAAGAATTTGCATGTACAATATAAGAATGAGATAGTAGAGACAGATAATTTGAGTCCTGGAGTTTATTTACTGCAAGTTGATACATCGCATGGTTCGTTCACAAAGAAGATAGTTAAAGAGTAATATGGTTACTTATATTCACTTAAACCCACGGATCACGTGGGTTTTTTTTCGCCTCAAAATTAAAATTAAGACGTATTGAGTTTTGAGGATAGGTTCCAAATAACGAATTAAATTCTCTTGAGAGCTCTAAATTCCATGTAAGTATCAAAAGAAAGGTCACTTGATTTATGTATCGGAATTAATGACGGTTCCTACATCAAAAGGTTATAACTAAAATATTTCATTTACCAAACAAATATTCTTTAGTGATGTGCGGGAATGAAATGGCCAAGGTTCGGTGCACTTTTCAATTGTTTTACCAGATGACTTCAAATATTTCCTTAAACCACTATTGACAGTTGAAAATATTCAAGTTAAACCTACCAATTGTTCCAATATCTTTAATCGAATTGAATCTTAATATTTAAAAACTACTAAAGATTGGTCGCCATTTGTAAAAAGAATGTGCTAAGGTATGAACACTCTTATTATTTAATCGCTTCAATTTCTATGGTGAGCAATGTTTTAGAAAACTTAATACACTTTTTCCACAGTTGACCTTGCAATATGTTAATATTATGTGAATATAAGGTCAAGATCTTTTGATAGTGAGATCTATTTTTTCGGCAGTCACATATAAAAAATAAAACGAACTTAGGATGATTGTCGAAGAAATTTGCTTTTTATCGATGATATTTAAAAATAATTTCTATATTTGTGCATCTTGTCGATAATATTGACCCTTTGTCGGAAAATATTTTAGGTCTTTAGATTGTTAAAATAATTAACATATTGACAAGATAACTAATTAATGGAAATATGGCTTAACTAGGTTTAAAGGATGAAATATAAACTTACCAAGTATATAAAATCTAAAAATGCAATTTCAAAATTTCATAACAACAATCAATCACTATGAAAAAATTATTACTCTTACTTATCCTAATAGTAGGTAATTCCATTTTTGCACAAGTAGGGATCGGCACGGATATGCCAAGCCCTTCTACACAATTGGAAATAAAATCCTCAAATAGAGGTGTTTTAATACCTCAGGTGCCGCTTAATGGTACTACAGATCAAAATACCATTACCGCAGGAAACATAGAAAGCTTATTGGTTTATAACACCAATACCAATGCTACCTTGACTCCAGGATATTACTATTGGTATCAAGGTGTTTGGAATAGACTGACAACGGAGAGTGATCTGCCAGAACATATTGTGCTGTGGGATCTTGCAAACAATCAGTTTACTTATATAGATCAAAATGGAGACATCCAAGCCATTGATCCGACAGATTTTCAGACATTAACTTCCCTAAGGCTCAATCCTGATGGACATACCTTGGATTATGTAGACGAAAATGGAGATAATACTAGTATTGATCTTCAAACGGTTATCAAGAATTTTGAAACACTGACTAATATAGTGGCAAACAGTGATGGCTCATTCACCTTTACGGATGAAGCTGGAGTTGCGACTTCTATTGATATTGGAGATCTTGAAACGCTAACATCTATCGCTCTTAATCCAGATAATGTCAACATTGACTATACAGATGAAGACGGCATCATCACTCAATTGGATCTCACACAGATTGTCAAAAATTTAGAGACCTTGACATCGATTGTTGAGAACAACGATGGTACGTTCACTTTCACGGATGAGGTTGGAGTAGCGACCATTATCGATATGGGCAATCTTGAAACACTAACTGCGATTGCACTTAATCCAGATAATGTCAACATTGATTATACGGATGAGAACGGTGTGGTCACCCAATTGGATTTGACCCAAATCGTCAAGAATTTAGAGACCCTCACAACGGTTGTTGAAAACAACGATGGTACCTTCACATTTACGGATGAGGCCGGAGTTGCGACCATTGTAGATATAAACAATCTCGAAACCTTGACTACCATAGCACTCAACCCTGACTACGTCAACATTGATTATACAGATGAGAACGGCGTGGTCACCCAATTGGACCTGACCCAAATCGTCAAGAATTTAGAAACCCTCACAACGGTTGTTGAAAATAACGATGGTACCTTCACATTTACGGATGAAGCAGGAGTTGCGACCATTGTAGATATAAGCAATCTTGAGACCTTGACTACCATAGCACTCAACCCTGATAACGTTAACATTGATTATACGGATGAAGAGGGTGTAGTCACCCAATTGGACTTGACCCAAGTTGTCAAGAATTTGGAGACATTAACCTCGATTGTTGAAAACAACGACGGTACGATTACTTTCACGGATGAGGCCGGAAATGAAACTACAATAAATGTGAGTAATCTCGAGACTTTGACTACAATAGCACTTAACCCTGACAACGTCAACATTGATTATACAGATGAAGAGGGAGTAGTCACCCAATTGGACTTGACACAAATCGTCAAGAATTTAGAGACCCTCACGACGATTGTTGAAAATAACGATGGTACCTTCACATTTACGGATGAGGCTGGAGTTACGACCATTGTAGATATAAACAATCTCGAAACTTTAACTACAATAGCACTCAATCCAGACAACGTGAATATTGATTACACGGATGAAAACGGTGTAGTCACCCAATTGGACTTGACCCAGATCGTCAAGAATTTGGAGACACTCACGACGATTGTCGAAAACAACGATGGTACGTTCACATTTACGGATGAGGCCGGAGTTGCGACTATTGTAGATATAAGCAATCTCGAGACCTTGACTACCATTGCTCTCAATTCAGACAACGTCAACATTGATTATACGGATGAGAACGGCGTGGTCACCCAATTGGACCTGACCCAAATCGTCAAGAATTTAGAGACTCTCACAACGGTTGTTGAAAATAACGATGGTACGTTCACATTTACGGATGAAGCTGGTAATACTACAATTATAAATATAAGAAACCTTGAAACCATCACTACCCTTGTTGATAATGGTGACGGAACAATGACCTATACCGATGAAAACAATATTGAAACCATAATTAATTTAGCTAATGGTCCAAAAGGTGACGATGGGGATTCTGCTTATCAAGTTTGGTTGGATCAAGGAAACACTGGTACCGAATTGGATTTTATTGCTTCTTTAAAAGGCGAACAAGGAATTCAAGGAGAGACCGGTCCAGCAGGACCTCAGGGACCAGCAGGAGCCGATGGTGCCGATGGTGCAGATGGCGTCCAAGGACCACAAGGTGATCCAGGCCC
>NZ_JALKAU010000005.1:0-349 GCF_023015735.1 Gelidibacter sp. F63206 | reverse complement strand
GAGACCGGTCCAGCAGGACCTCAGGGACCAGCAGGAGCCGATGGTATTGATGGTAATGACGGAGCCCAGGGACCACAAGGTGATCCAGGCCCAATCGGACCTCAAGGACCAGCGGGTGCAGACGGTGCCGATGGTGCTGACGGAGCTCAGGGACCTCAAGGTGAGGCGGGCCCAGTAGGACCACAAGGTATTCAAGGAGTAGCCGGTCCAGCAGGACCTCAAGGACCAGCAGGTGCGGACGGTATTAACGGTACTGATGGCGCCCAGGGACCGCAAGGAGATCCAGGCCCAATGGGCCCTCAAGGACCAGCAGGTGCGGACGGTGCCGATGGTGCTAACGGTCTTGATG
>NZ_JALKAU010000049.1:0-32767 GCF_023015735.1 Gelidibacter sp. F63206 | reverse complement strand
AGATATTCAATCCTATTAAAAGGATTTCACCGTCTTCAGCGATTTTAACTTCCAAACTCGATACCACCTTACCCACGGTTTTTAAACGCGATTCTCCCTTTTTATAGCCATTTATAGAAATCACTCCAGAAGACTCTGTCATGCCGTAGCCTTCATAAATTGGCAGTCCGGCTGCGGTATATACTTTAATCAATCGTTCGTGTAGTGGTGCGGAACCTGACACCAAAAACCGTAACTCTCCTCCGAAAATCGCACGCCATTTACTGTAGATTAATTTGTCCGCTAGTTGATGTTGCCAACCTCTTTTTTGATCGATTTCTGTACGTTCGGCAAGACGTACTGCCCAGAAGAATAGTATTTTTTTCAGACCTGAGAGCTCATTGCCTTTTGCGATAATTTTATCGTATATCTTTTCGAGCAAACGGGGCACAATTGGAAGAAACGCAGGTTTTACCTCTTGTAAATTATCGACCAGTTTTTCTAAAGATTCTGCAAAATAAATTTCAAATCCCATATACTGGTAGTAGTACATGACCAAACGTTCAAAAACATGACTGATGGGCAAATAACTCACCATCGGGAGATGAGGTTCGTGTAAATTTAATAACTCCTTACACATTGTCGCCGTATATAACAGTTCTTCATGGGTAATCATCACTCCTTTTGGAACTCCAGTAGTCCCCGAGGTGTAAATAATAGTGGCGAGATGTTGTGGGGAGATGTTTGCTTTGCGCGCTTCAACTTCTGAATGATGATCTGTCTTTTTTCCTAAGGCTACTAATTTATTCCAGTTGTTATCGGAAACTGTAGTGTCGAAACTGAAAATTGAAGCGACTTGTGTGTTCTTTTGAACCGATTGTACTTTTTCAAATAAATCCTTATTGGAAACAAAGCACATTACTGAATCGGAATGGTTTAAGATAAATTCGTAGTCTTTTGAGGATAAAGTGGCATACAAAGGGACGTTTATTGCGCCAATCTGTAAAATAGCCATGTCTAAAATATGCCATTCTACGCAATTCTTTTCGGTTACAATAGCAATTTTATCGTCTATTTTAACACCTAATTCAATTAAAGCATTGCTAATGATGACTATTTGATTGCAGTACTCTTGCGTGCTCAATGCCTTCCACTCCCCTCCTACTTTTGTATTAAATGCTTTTTGTTGCGGCGTATGACATAATTGATATTCTGGTAAATCGAATAAGTGTGTGAGTTTTTTAGGCATGGTACAAAAAGTTATTAGTATATGTGTAACTGAACTGTATGCTATTGATTTTAGTGATGATTATGAAGGGTTTCGACTGCGCTCAACCTGACAATTAGAACTCAACCTGACATTATTTATTTAACGGAGGTTTCGACTGCGCTCAACCTGACAATTATGCTTAACTAAACAATATTTAATTTAAAGATGTTTCGACTGTGCTCAACCTGACAATTGCGTTCAACAGGACATTGGATAGGCTTCTAATTAACTTTCTATCTTCTCTATCTTTATCTAAAGTATTAAACTAACTATACGTTTTAAAAGGAGCCGCATAGGTTTTCAGCGTGCGATTCTTTATCGTGCTATCATTAAAGACATGCCGTTCCATTAGATGTGTGTTCATGGTTACTTCCTCTATTTGGAGAATTGGTGACAAGCATATATCGTGGGTAGCGCTTAAACGGGCCCACTCGTCCCTTGTTTTCGTTTTAAAAAGCACGTCCAATTCTTTTTTAGGAAAAACACCGTTGATCAACTCCAATTCTGATGTTCTTTTCCATTCCGGTTTTTCCACCATATCACAGAAGACATTCCAAAACTTCATTTCCAAAGCACCCAAGGCCATCCATTTTCCATCGGAACATTCGTACACATTATAGTTGACGAGCATGCCACTTAAAATGGGGGTTTGTTTATACGAAGCGCCGCCCTCAGCCATACTATGTGCAATGGCATTTAAGGGCATGGTGGCATCGAGCAAACTCAGATCTATATATTGTGGTTTATTCTGTAGTTTCTGAGCCAACAATCCTGAAGTACAGGCAGAAAGCAACATATAGGATCCACCCGCAATATCGGCGATTTGAAATCCAGGAATAACGGGTTTTCCTTTTTCATCTCTATTTAAGTCCAATAAACCCGCTGTAGCCAAATAATTAATATCATGTCCAGCTTTGGTTTGTAATTCGCCACTTTGCCCATAGCCTGTGACTGACACATAAACGATGTTGGGATTGATCTTTTTTACCGTATCAAAATCCAAATTAAAACTGGCCATGGCCCCCGGTCTGAACTGCTCAATCAACACATCAGCAGTAGCTATTAAACCGCATACGTTTTTATAACCTTCCTCAGTTTCATAATCGATATTTAAAATCTCTTTTGAATGGTTCATCGTGTGAAACATAAAAGAACTATCGTCCAGTTTAGGCTCGTAAAAACGGGTATAGTCCAAGCGTTTTGGACTTTCAATCTTCATCACTTTTGCGCCCAATTGACTTAATAAATGAGTGCCCAAAGGGCCTGGCAACAATCGGGTGAAATCAATAACTGTAACACCTTGCAATGGTTTTGATTCTTGCATTATTTTTCTAATTGGTTTATATCCTCTATAACCGCTTTGGGAAGTGCGATTTTTTGTTGCTTGTTATAATCGACAATGACCACCTCATGAGTCTTTAGGGCAACCAATCGGTTTTGTTGGGTACTGAAAAAATAAGATTTTAACACAAAGCGATCGGATTTAATCTCTTCAGTTCTGGTACCAATAATAATAGTGTCTGGATAAAGTACAGGAGAAATATACTTTACCGACTGAAATCCTAAAATCGGAGCATAGAGCATCTTTTTAGGATTCTGATTTATAATAAAACCCATGGTCTTAAAATAATCGATGCGAGCAGTTTCTCCCCACCGCACATAATTGACATTATTAACATGTTGGAACGCATCCATTTCGCCCCACTGCACAACTATCGTTGTTCGCACTTTAAAATCTGTAATGCTAAGTTCTTGTTTCATTGTTTCTTTTGTTGCTTTCGCGTGGCCTTCATTTCTGCAAAGAGCTCTTTAAACAAGCCTCTGGCCACCACCAATTTCATGATTTCGTTTGTACCCGCATAGATACGAGCCACGCGATTATCGGCATACATTCTGGCAATAGGATATTCCCACATATAGCCATAACCACCAAACAGCTGTAAACATTCGTCCACTACTTTACTGTGCATATCAGTTGCCGAAAACTTCGCCATAGACGCACTTTCTGCAGAGAGTTTATGCTGTGATAACTCTTCCGTACAGCGATCGACAAAAGTTTGGTGAATTTGCAATTGCGCCGCCGCTTCAGCAAGCTTGAATTGCGTATTTTGAAAACCGGCAATAGGTTGTTTAAAAGCGGTTCTGGTAGAGGTGTAAGCAATGGTATCTTCAATGGCGCCTTCTGCACCACCAATAGCTGCCAAGGCTACTGAAAGTCGCTCACGGGCCAATTCGGTCATCATAATTTTAAAGCCCTGGCCCTCTTCACCCAATAAATTTTCTTTGGGCACTTTTACATTATCAAAAAACAACTCGCAGGTATCTTGAGCCTTCATCCCTATTTTTTTGAAAGGCACCCCCTTTTCGAAACCTTCCCATTGGCTTTCCATAATTAATAAGGAAACGCCTTCTTCAGGGGTTCCGGGTTTAGTTTTTACAGCGATAATGGACATGTCCGATAAGTACCCATTGGTGATGAAGGTTTTTTGTCCGCTTACGAGATAATGATCGCCTTTGTCCACAGCTTTGGTTCGTAGGGCTTGTAAATCGGAACCACAATTAGGCTCAGTCATGCCAATAGCAGTAATCATTTCACCTGTGGCCATAGGTGGCAAATACTTCTTTTTTTGTGCCTCTGTTCCATATTTGAGGAGGTATGGCGCTACAATATCCGAATGCAATGAGAAACCAGGTCCAGTGATGCCCTTTTTTGTCAACTCTTCCATAAATAAGGCGCTAAAACTAAAATCAAGTCCTGCGCCGCCATAGTCTTCTGGCATATCAATACACAGCAAACCTAAGTCGCCTGCCCTTTTCCAGATCTCGCGACTCACCATGCCATCTTTTTCCCAGGTTTCCACTTGGGGCAAGATTTCATTATTGATAAAATCCTGAATCATGCCCTGCATCATTTTGTGTTCTTCAGAGGCATATATTTTTCGTTCTAATAATACGTTTTGTAACATGGCTACTTTTTTTAGTGATTATTTTGTTTTTCATTGATGTAAATTCAGGAATCAAGACCTGCCTAACGACAAGCAGGCGCTTCGCTTATACCTGTCTGCCGAACAAATAGGGAACAATCCCGAAACCTTTCGGGATGATTGTAACAATCTAACAAACACCTCAATTCAAATTAAAGTTGCCCGAATACACTGCTGTAAAAAACTTCAAAATAGTAAGATTTCCACTTGAAAACCCAGTATATCAATTACTTTAAAAGACTTTCTTAACTTTTTTTTGCATATCCGCAATTAATCCCAAAAAATTGAGGTTGCTCATTTAAAATCCGAATAATCATTGCCCCTCCCGATAGTTATCGGCCCTAAAGGGTGGCTTATTCTCCGATTAATTAATCATTTAAGATTTTTTGCTCCCTTTAGGGCGGGGCAAACAAAAAATCGGTATTGTATTTTCAGTTTAAAATTCTAATGTCTAAGAGCGATATGAAAACTTTTTTTTACGGGCACTAATATTAGTTTTTATAGAACACACGATTGGTTCCTGCTTTTTCAATCCGCTCTATAAGGGATTCAGGCAATTGAAATCGCTCGCCATACTTTTCAGCCAAACCAGCGGCATAGTCTTTAAATTGCTGTCCACCAATATAATCAATATAAGACATCACTCCACCCGTATAAATTGGAAAACCAAGTCCTAAGATAGAACCGATATCCGCATCTCTTGGTTCTGTTAAAACACCACTGTCCAAACATCGGTACGAATCAATAACCATTGAGAACAATAGGCGTTTTCCTATTTCCTCTTCATTATATTTTGTTTGTTTTGGGTAAATAGTGGACCATTCCTTCCAAAGGTGTTTTTTGCCCTCTTTTGGATAGTCATAAAACCCTTTGCCTTCCTTTTTACCTGGTCTTTTGCGAGTATGGACTATCGTCGAAATTGTTTTTTCCAGTTCTTTTTCAAAATCTGTCAAAGTAGGATCTTCACTCATAATGTCTAACATGAGTTTCAAATTGACCTCATCAGATATGGCTAAAGGGCCCACCGGCATGCCGATCTTCTTGGCTACATTTTCTATAACTGCTGGCGGAATACCTTCCGTTAACATGGCGATGCCTTCATTTACAAATTTCCCAAAAACGCGAGAGGTGAAAAATCCGCGACCGTCATTTACCACGATAGGTACTTTTCTGATTTTTGTAACGTAGTCTATAGCTGCCGCCAAAGTTTCATCTGAGGTTTCTTTACCTACAATAACCTCTACCAAAGACATTTTATCTACCGGCGAAAAGAAATGCAATCCGATAAATTTATCAGGCTTAGAAGATGCTTTTGCCAGAGTGGTGATGGGGATGGTGGAGGTATTACTGGCGTAAATGACTTCAGGACTGATGACGGCTTCTGTTTCTTTGGTCACTTTATATTTGAGCTCTAAATTCTCAAAGACCGCTTCGATAATTAAATCGCAGTTTTTTAAATCATCAACAGCATCCGTTGGATGGATTTTATCCAAAAGCTGGGCCGATTTCCCTTCGGAACTTCTCCCTTGATCAATTTTCTTCTGCTCCAATTGGTTTGAATATGCTTTTCCTTTTTCTGCACCTTCCAACGAAACATCCTTTAAAACCACATCCAACCCTGCTTTTGCAGACACATAGGCAATCCCTGCACCCATCATTCCGGCTCCCAAAACACCCACCTTCTTATAAGTTGCTTGCTCAAATCCCTTTGGTTTCGCTTTTCCTTTGGACGCATCACCAATAAATACAAAAGCCGCTCGAATGATATTTTTTGTTTCCTTAGAGAATAAGGTATCCACAAAATAACGTGCTTCAACCTCCAAGGCTTTATCAATGCCGGTTGAACTCCCGTGATATATGGCGTTCAACACATTTTTAATATGCGGCATATTGCCGTGGGTTGTTTTATAAGCCATGGCATTGGATACGGAATAAAATTCAGTAAAACCTGATATTTGACCGATACCATTTGGCGTTCCCGGAACCACAAACCGCTTATCATCCCATGGTTGGGTCACTTCAGGATTTTTTAGTATCCATGCTTTGGCCAAGGCATTGATATCATCGGTTGGTGCCGCGAGCTGATGGACCAACCCGTCCTTTAGGGCTTGTTCTGCCGACAATTTTTTGGACTGGGTGATATATTCTATGGTTTTTCTTGGACCCAACAATCGCAAAAAACGTTGCGTCCCACCTGCTCCGGGGAATAAACCTACAGAACACTCTACCAATCCGATTTTATTGGTAGGATGATCGGTCATAATGCGGTGGTTACAGGCGAGGGCAATTTCCAATCCGCCACCCAAGGCAAGGCCACTTAAAGCAGCAACGATCGGTTTTGTAGATAATTCCATTTGACGCATGGCTTGATGGGTTTTCATCAGCATTTCAAAGGACTCCTTTTTGGTGGCCTCAAAATTTAAAAACCACTTTAAATCGCCTCCCGCTATAAAATCCCGTTTGGCTGAGTTGACCACAATCCCTTTGACAGCCTCATCATTAATCGCCTGATCTATCGCAGTGAAAAATTCTGAAATGGTCGCTACGTTCATGATATTCACTGGAGAATTGGCGACATCCCAAGTAATAAAAGCAATGCCGTCCGTATCAATGGTATATGTTATATGTTGCATTTTTGTTTCTGTTTTTTTAGCGATTAAATACGTTCGATTATTGTAGCAATGCCCATACCGCCACCCACGCAGAGTGTGGCCAAAGCAGTGCTTTTATCTTGCCGTTCCAATTCGTCCAGCGCCGTCCCCAAAATCATACAGCCCGTAGCGCCTAAAGGATGGCCCATAGCAATGGCCCCGCCGTTGACATTGACAATGGAATGGTCTATGTTCATATTTTCCATAAGACGCAATGGCACTACGGCGAACGCCTCGTTGATCTCCCACAAATCGATATCTGAAGCAGTCATTCCGGCTTTGCGCAAAGCCTTTTTAGTGGCTGGCGTAGGACCTTCCAACATAATTAATGGTTCCGAGCCGATGATGCTTCCCATTTTAATTTTCGCTCTTGGAGTCAATCCTAATTTTTCTCCAATTTCTTTGGAACCAATCAGCATTAGTGCCGCACCGTCCACAAGTCCAGAGGAATTTCCGGCATGATGCACATGGTTTATACGCTCAACTTCAAGGTAGGTATCCAAAGCCGTTTGATTAAATAACATGGCCCCCATCTGTTCGAAAGAGGGATTTAACTTCCCCAAAGCTTCTATTGTAGTGGTGGCACGAATATATTCGTCTTTGGCCAAGATTTCCAGTCCGTTAATATCGGTAACCGGAACTATCGATTTATGAAATGCATTTTTAGACCAAGCTGCTGCAGCTCGTTTTTGCGATTCTACGGCAAACCTATCCACATCATTTCGAGAATACCCATATTTGGTAGCGATTAAATCGGCCGAAATACCCTGTGGCACAAACTTACCAAAGGCAGCATCCGGCTCCATCACCCACGCCGAACCGTCGATACCCATGGGTACACGCGACATGGATTCAACCCCTCCAGCAATAATTAAGTCAGACCACCCCGATCTCACTCGCGCTGCGGCCTGATTGACAGCCTCCAGTCCTGAGGCGCAATACCGATTTAAAGAAACAGCGGCTAAATGATCGCAGTAGTCAGCCACCTGCGCAGCCACCTTAGCAATATTACCGCCTTGCTCACCAGCCTGCGTGACACAGCCCAGAACGAGGTCTTCAACATACGACGTGTCTAAATGGTTGCGCTCTTTTAAGGCCGAAAGCAAAGTTGTTACTAATTGCACGGGGCTTACTTGAGACAAGCTCCCTGTTTTTTTACCGATTCCACGGGGTGTTCTTACAGAATCATAAATATATGCCTCCATCTGATGTTGTATTTTAAGAGTTACTGGGTGGTAACATATAAAGTAAAAAAATATGTGACCACATGGTTACAAATCTAAACTAAAGATTTATATTTGTCAAGCAAAACGACTTAAAAATAATAAAAACTTACAAAATCTAATGTTAATAAACACTATTATTAACTATAAGGCATATAATTAACTGATATGACATATTTGGAAGAGAATTATAATTTTGATTATTCGTCTCAAAACATTCAAAACATCATTAAAAAAATAAGCGAAGATAGCAGCAAAGACACATCTTTGGATTTTGCAATAAAAGCCTATTACTATATTCGGGATGCCTGGCCTTATAACCCCTATAGGATTAGTTTAAAGCCAAACGATTGGCGAGCGTCCAAGATAAGCACCCATACAACAGGCCATTGTTTGGATAAAGCTGTTTTATTGATCAGTGTTTTACGCGCTAAAAATATTCCCGCACGATTGGGTCTGGCAAAGGTTAAAAACCATATTGCTGTGGATGATATCATTGAAAAATTTGGTAATGATGTCCTGGTCCCACACGGTTATGTTGAACTCTATTTAAACGGCAAATGGGTGAAAGCAACTCCGGCGTTCAATAAATCCTTATGCGAAAAAATGAATGTTGCGCCCTTAGATTTCGATGGGACAACTGACTCTTTGTTTCAGGCTTATGACAGTTCGGGCACCTCGGTATTTATGGAGTATTTGGAAGATTATGGGACCTTTGACCACGTTCCGTTAACCTATATGTTCGATTTAATGAAAGACACCTATCCCCCTTTACGAGAAAATAAGATAGAAATAGGAATGGTATTAAACCTCAAAGATTTATAATACCAATTAAACATTCAAATGATATCATGAAGAAAGATAGAGCCGCAACCGAAGAAAAAATATACGAAAGCTTTTTAAGCCTTTTGGAAGAAAATGGACCGCAAGCGGTAGGCATTAATGCCATTGCCAAGAAAGCCGGAGTGTCTAAAGAATTAATCTACCGGTATTTTGGCGGATTGGAAGGCTTACTTCTACAACTGGCTAAGAAAGGTGACTTTTTTAAATCGATGTTGGCGCTTCACGATAAAGACTTGGCGACGGTTGAAGACCTCAAGGAGTTTGCCATGGCCGGGACAAAAGAGCTTCGAGAGAACAAACTCACCCAAGAAATTCTGCGATGGCAATTGCTTGAAAACAACGAGGCAACACGCGATTTATTTAAATATAGCAATAAGGAAATGGGGAAAATTTTTGCCATTTCTGATAAGGACAGTTCTCTTAACCATGCCTTTCAATTGATGATTGGCGGATATGTCTATTTTACACTGTTGTCTAAATTCAATAAAAAGTTTATCACTACTGACTTGACTTCTCAAGAGTCATGGGAGAAGTTTGATAAAGCGATTGAAAAGACGATTGATTTGTTTAATAAATAAGTAATTTAAATAGATTGAAAGAAAGTCATGGATATAAAATGATTGTTGGCGGAAAACACCAACTGTGGCCTAATTGCTCAAGATACATCCTTATCTTTTTATAAATCTGGCAACCGTTTTGACATCCTTGGACCACATTTAAACAAAATAGATGGATTGTTGATTATGAACCAAAACAAGTCCGGATTAATTCGAAGTTTTTCTTCTCTGTACATTCTACAAGCCACCCGTCAATTTTGAATTTATGCCGAGGTAGTTATGAAAGTATTTACACATATTTTGTTAGTAAATTATGGGTTCCAAACTTAGATATGTGGATAAGAATCGTTCCAATCCCATAGCACAATGACCCATTGGGTCTGATACAAATCTGTATAAATATGGATTTCCTTGAACCCCACTTTTTTATGGGCATTTCTTGAACGATGGTTGGTCAAGGCGATTTCCGTGATGCAAAAGTCATAGCGATTGGCAAATGTATCTTTATAAAGTTGAAGACACTTTTCAAAAACGCCCTTTCCTCTGTAATTTTTGTGGACACAAACCTGTCCAACAACCATATAATTATATTCGGATACCAATTGACCCTTATAATCGATTTTCTCGAACTCCTCAAACATCGGGAGAATTATAGGAATATCTGACTTTGATTGTTTTGTCATCGCCAGCACATACCCAATAACTTCCTTATCGTCTTTTGCCACAATTTGGGGTTCAATGGCATTTAAGTTTTCAAGCATTTCCAGGCTATGGTCTACCGTCACAAATCCATAGGTCTCAATCTCCTGATCTGATAGATTCTTTTTCAAATTGGCTTTTTGCAAAGTACAAATACCTTTCAAATCGGCCATATTTCTATATGTCGTAGTATAGTTGATCATGTGGGCATGAAAATGTCCATGAATATAACCATATAATTCAAGGATTTTATCGCATCAGGACATAAAAATAATCTTTTGAATTTATAGTTTTTTGTAGATACGCTGTCCTCATCGCTTCGATGGTTAAATGCCTATTGGCATTGTTTAATTATGATCCTCAATTTTATCAGATTTCATTCAAAAATGTAAGATTCGATAATAGATTCTAAAATGCGTTCATTTCATTTTTTTGAGTCGACAAAAATCGCTGCTAAAGGTCTCAAGCATTCATCTATTAAGTTTTAACTTTGCGCGAAATAAATTAATACGAATTCATTTTATGACTCACAACGTCCAAAGCCAAAAAAGTAGAGGCTGGATATTAGCGGCTTTAATGATAACCATGGCTTTAGCAGCCATGGACAATACCATTGTAGCTACGGCCATTCCGCAAATTGTGGGCGATTTGGGTGGATTTTCACTGTTCAGTTGGTTATTCTCTATTTATCTTCTGATCCAAACCATTACGATTCCCATTTATGGGAAACTCGCCGATATTTACGGACGCAAACCCATCCTTATTTATGGCGTCATTGTATTTCTTTTAGGCTCTGCTGCTTGTGCCGGGGCTTGGGATATGATTAGCTTGATTGTGTTTAGAGGTCTGCAAGCCGTTGGTGCAGGTGCCATTATGGCGACGGTCAATACCATTGCTGCCGACATTTATACGCTTGAAGAACGCGCAAAAATCCAGGGTTGGCTTTCCAGTGTTTGGGGCGTTTCTGCTATTGTGGGTCCCACAATAGGAGGCGCTTTTGCGGACTATGCGTCTTGGCGGTGGATTTTCCTGATCAATATTCCCGTTGGAATCGGCTCTATTATTATGATCTACATTTTTTTGAATGAAAACAAACCGATAAAATACACAAAAATCGATTGGCTTGGTGCTTTTGCGTTATTGGTTACTGGCGGATTTATTATGTTCGGACTGATGCAAGGGGGACAATCTTGGGATTGGATTTCTTATGAGACCCTAATTTTCACCGGAATTGCTGCCGTTTTAGTGTTTATTACCATGAAAATTGAGTCGCGCGCCGAAAGTCCCATCCTACCGAGATGGGTCTGGCGAAAGCGCGTTCTTGTGGGTGCCAATTTGGCTACCATAGGCATGGGCTGTATGACTATGGGACCCAATATGTTCTTACCTGTTTTTGCCCAATCGGTCATAGGCGTTGGGGCGATTATGGCAGGTTTTATTCTGGCGAGTATGAGTATCACCTGGCCAATATCGTCTTCACTTTCCGGGAAATTATATCTACGGATTGGATTTAGAAACACGGCGCTGTGTGGCATTTCCGTTGTTATTATTGCGGTTTCGAGTTTCCTTTTCATGCCATATCCTGGTTCGGTAACCGTTTTGGTGGGCATTCAGTTGCTTATGGGTGCCGGATTTGGATTGATCTCTACACCATTGATGGTAGGCGTGCAATCGACCGTAGACTGGGGAAAAAGAGGGGTTGTGACAGGCGCCAGTATGTTTTCGAGATATTTTGGTCAAAGTTTAGGCGCTGCCATTTTTGCCGCTATTTTCAATTCGGTGTTATTTGATAAAATGACTGAGGCCCCAGAAGGTTTGCAAAGTACGCTACCCAAAGTGAATGAGGTGGTGGAGGTATTGCAATCTGCACATTCAGATGATAGCGTTCAGAGCTATCTGCAACATGCATTTTTCGATTCGACACACACGGTCTATATCGGTTTATTGACCGTGGGACTGCTTACGCTCATTATTTTATTGCTCACGCCGAAACACTTTGGGAAAATTGATTCGTTTTAGATGGCAGATGACCGATGACAGGGGACGGAAGCACAGATAAACTGGACACAGAATTTTTTCTTGTTTTTATCCCGCAGATTACGCGGATTTTCGCAGAAAGAACCCTGAGAAAACAGAAAGTTGTCCACACAACTTAGTGGAGCTGGAAAATTGATGGGCTTGAACTTTAGATGACAGATGACCGAGGACAGGGGACGGAAGTACAGACAAACTGAAGACAGAACATCACCCTTTTTTCTCCCGCAGATTACGCAGATTTTCGCAGAAAGAACCCTGAGAAAACAAAAATTGTTCACTTAACAAAATGGAGCTAAGAAATTGAAAGGCTTAAATTTTAGATGACCGATGACAGCTGACGGAGGATGAAAGCCGACCGGCGACTGAAAAAACTCTAAACGCTGAACTCTGAACTCTGAATTCTGAACTCATAACTCATAACTTTAAAACCACCAAAATAATAGCTAACTTGCGCCCTTAATTTTCCATATATAATGGGACACGTGGTTCGAAATTCTCCCACGTTAAAAAACTAAGAAAAAATTTATGTCCTTTACTAAACACTCGCGACTGGTATTATTACTGGTCGGATTTCATATTCTTATTATTGCGTCAAGCAATTACCTGGTGCAGTTTCCAATCTCTGTTTTCGGTTTCAAGGCCACTTGGGGTGCGTTTACCTTTCCGTTCATCTTTTTGGCCACCGACTTGACCGTACGTCTGTTTGGAGCGCAAATGGGACGCCGAATTGTTTTTTATGCCATGTTTCCAGCCTTGGCCGTTTCCTATTTTATTACGGTTGCGTTTCGACAAGGCGTTTGGCTGGGATTTGACACCTTACTCAGCTTTGATCTTTTTGTGGCTCGAATCGCCATTGCCAGTTTTGCGGCTTATGTGGTGGGGCAGATTTTGGATGTGTTTGTGTTCAATAAACTTCGGGAGCATAAACAATGGTGGCATGCGCCATTGGCTTCGGGGGTTTTTGGAAATTTTATGGACACTCTGACATTCTTCTTTATTGCCTTTTACAAAACATCAGACACCTATCTTGCAGAAAATCTGGTCGAAATTGCCACCGTCGATTATATTTTTAAAATCATCATCAGCGCGCTGTTTTTCCTTCCGCTTTATAAAGTCATTTTAGATCGGGTAACGAAAAGATTAAAGGAAAGGAACCTTTAAAATTAAATAATAGCTACTCCATTTTCTGCAAGACATAAAATACCAGCCCTCCCAAACCGTAACAGACCACATCCCAAACATCGCCGGTATAACGCTCATCCTGTTGTGGAAGATAATACTCAAAAACAACAGAGTAAAGTGCTACCAAACTAAGAATGGTAAAACCATTTAATCGTAAGGTCCTATCCTGTTTAATCAACCAAACACCGTGCAAGCCTATTGTGGCAATCATTGGAATAGCTAAAAAATCATTGAGATAATGGAAAACCCAAGCCGGTCCGGCAATAGAATAGTATTTTGAAATTTGTACGACCAGAAACACAACAAGTGACAACAGCACATATAAATGCAACCGTTTCAATGGCAATTTTTGCATCATATAAACAACATGGCAATCAACCAGGCAATGAACATTCCGATGGCCATTACAATCGCCCAGATTGAATAAAAGAAATAATAGATCCCACGAACAAGAAGAAACCGATGGTTTTTCATCCGATCAGAAAAAGACGCCTTCTTCACTGGCTTCGTCTTTAAATCAGGTGCCGATTCATTCGCGGTTGAGCTGTTTTCAGAAGCCAAGGTGGCATCTTCCATCTTTGAAACCGATTTGTTATGCGTATTATTTATGTTTTCTATCTCCTCTGACATCCATATAGAATTCAACTTACAAGAATACAAATAATTATTTACGATGGCTAGGAATTAGGCTATTGTTTAACATTTTATATCACCAGATTTTGAGTGCCATTGCCTACTCAAAAGCTCAATTAAATAACTAGAGCATTATCATTGAATTCCAAAAACATAAACACTATGTCATATCAGCACGATGAAATCAGACTCAATTTGAATCAATCAAGAACCTCGTGGTATTGAAACCTATTGTTGGGAATAAAAAAACAGGCCCAGCAAATACTGAACCTGTTCTTAATTATTATTTCGATAGTACTTTAAAACATTGTGTCCGATAAAAAAACGAAAGTTAACAAACCCATTTAAAGCAGGGGATGTTAGAGGCTTTCAAAATAACATCTTATTTTCCAGAAACTTTTCTATGACCTTCATTGGACAACAATAACTTTAAATCATTTATGCCTCACAACTCGCACAGTCTTTCTTTTGTGCAAACTTCTGGGCAGCATTCATACTGTGCTGGTAGTAAAGTGATTTCAATCCCAATTTCCATGCGGTCACATGAATTTTATTGATCTCTTTCACCGGCATTTCCGGATGAACAATGATATTTACCGATTGGCCTTGATCAATATGATTCTGACGGTTGGCCGCTTGATAGATCAAATCCAATTGGTCAATTTCGGAATAGGTTTTGAACACATCCTTTTCATGATCGGTTAAAAAATCAAGATGCTGAACTGAACCATCGTTGTTACGGATATCTCTCCAAACCTCTGGGTTATTTTGACCTTTTTCTTCCAACAAGACCTCCAAGTAAGAGTTTTTGATGGTCGTTTTCACTTTTGCAATGTCCTTCACGTACACATTGGACCAGATAGGTTCAATGCCTTGTGATACTTGGCCCAAAATGAATGCAGAAGATGTGGTTGGTGCAATGGCATTCAAGGTCGCATTACGTCTCCCGTAGCCTTTAAGAATTTCTGGCTCGCCAAATTTCTCCGCTAATTCCTCTGAAGCCTTATACGATTTTTCTTGAATCAGCTTAAATATCTCGCTGTTCAAATTGTAGGCTTCTTGGCTATTTAGAGGCAGCATTTTTGATTGTAAAAGTGAATGCCAGCCCAAGACCCCAAGTCCCAAAGCACGATTGTCCTTGGCAAAATTATAGGCACGTTCCATAAAAAGGAAGGTTTGTCTATCTTCTCTACTTTCAGAATCGCGATAGGCTTCCAATTTCTCAACAAACTCAGTAATGACGGCATCCAAGAAATATACCATAGTCTCTACCGCGTCCGTATCTTTCCACTTGTCGTAATGCAATAAATTCACCGAAGAAAGCACGCAAACAAAAGACCAGTCGTCATTGGAAGGCAGCATAATCTCCGTACATAGGTTACTCGCGTAAATAGGAAGTTTTTTATCCTTATAAACATCGGCAGCCGAATTATTGGCATTGTCCTTAAAGAAAATGTATGGGTAACCCATTTCACCTCTCCTTTGAAGCACTTTTGCCCAAATAGAACGTTTTGCTTCATCACCGGCAATCATTTCCTCCATCCATTGGTTGGTTACGGTAACGCCGTGGGTCAATTCCTGAATAGGGTTTCCTTCCGTACCGATCTCCAAAAACTCCATAATATCCGGATGTTCTACTGGCAAATACGGAGAGAAACGACCACGTCTCACTGAACCTTGGCTCACAACATCTACCATAGATTCAAACAACTGCATGATATGAACCGCTCCAGATGCTTGTCCGTTATTTTTTACCTCTGCCCCACGATGACGGATTTTGCCGAAATAACCAGATGTTCCGCCACCAAGTTTAGACATCATGCCAACTTCAGATTGGGTATAAAGAATATTGCCCATATCGTCATCAATATGCGACCCAAAACAGCTGATTGGGAGACCTCTTTTCTTACCAAAATTGGACCAAACTGGTGATGCCAAAGAGAAAAACCCTTCAGACATATAATTGAAAAATTTATCAGAATACCCTGGGATATCCAATATTTGTTCGGCTCTATCGGCTATTTCGCGAATGCGTTCCTCGGCCGTAGTGCCCGGCGTTAGATAGCCTGAAGCTAAAAAGTTACGGCTATGTTCATTAAGCCATTCAAAACCTTGTGTTTTTATTTCTCCAGTTTTTTGGAGCGCTTCTTTTCGAGCGTTTACAAGGTGGTCAGTTTCTGAAATTGTTTTTGAAGTTTGTGTGTCGAGGGTTTGGTTTAGATTGTTCATTTAAAAAAGGTCATCACTGGTTATACTTTGAGTTCTTTTACTGTAATTGATAGAGCGTTTCACGAAGAAGTCGCCATGCTTGGTCCCGATGATCTCGTCATCAAACCATTCCGTTTGGGCAATGAGGCTTTCGTCTATATCAAATATTTTTTCTATTCCTATACTTTCTAGGGAATTGTTGAATCGGTTCTTTATAAATTCATTGACTATGGCTTTAGGAAGAAAGTCCAATTCACCTTCTTCGAAAATCCAGTCCACGATCCTGCTTTCAGATGCAAAGGCTTCTTTACAGACTTCTTGGATCATTGTATTATAGTTCTCGTCAAACCACTCTGGATTTTCGTCTTTGATTATTTTAATGATATCAATTCCAAAATCACCGTGGATCTGCTCCTCTTTTGAAGTGGCTTCCACGACGTTTGAAATTCCCTTAAGCATATTTTTATGCTTATTAAAGGCCATAATGATCAAGAATTGAGAAAATAATGAGACATGTTCAATAAATAATGAGAACAACAAAATCGATTCTGCATATTCCTTATTGTCTTCACTTTTAGCATTTTTAAGAGCGGTTTCCAAATATTGTACCCTCATCATAATGGCAGGCTTTTTCTTGAGGTCCTTAAATTCTTCATTAAGACCCAATATTTCCAATAAATGTGAATATGCATCGTGATGGCGCACCTCGCTTTCCGCAAAAGTGGCGCCTACAGAACCAATTTCCGGTTTTGGCATCCGGTGATAGATATCGCCCCAAAAACTCTTGACGGCAACCTCAATTTGTGAGATGGCCAACATGGTGTTTTTAATGGCACTGCGTTCCACTTCCGTAAGACGGGTTTTGAAATCCTGGATGTCGCTCGTAAAGTTGAATTCAGTATGGATCCAATATGAATGTCGGATGGCCGGCACGTATTCATAAAGTGCGGGATACTCATAAGGCTTCAGATTGATACGCTTTTCAAAGATGTTCAGTTTACGTTTTTGGGTCTGCTGATTTCTGTAAAGAATGTAGCCTTTTGCCACATCAAAAAAGCCACTTTCCATCAATTTCGTTTCCACAAAATCCTGGACCTCCTCAACAGTAGGGATATAGTTCCCATCCTGTCCTTTCCTGTCTAAAAGTGCTTCATAGACCGTTTCAGATATGCGTTGTGCATCTTCCGGTCCTCCATGGTTTGCAGCGGTCATCGCCTTCAATATCGCATCAGTAATCTTCTGTAAATGAAAGGGTTTTGTGGTAAAATCCCTTTTAATCACCTGGGTAATCTCCATACAAATAAGTGCTAAAAATTAGAAAAAAATCTCGAAGTGTAAAGATGTCGATTTTAAATATGACTTTTTGAGGCTAGTCAAAATTGTTGTCAAATGGTTATCAACAATTGCATTAAAGTGAGTGGATTTTAGAAGAATCCAAGCGTTTAGTTTACTGAAATCAACACCCCAAGAATCATGAACCTCGGGGCCGGTCCGACGGGTACGGGCGGGCAAGCCCACGAGATATGAATAAGGAATTATTTTTTCGATCTAGATAATCCTCGGATATTAAAACCCACTGGTGGGAATAAAACTCATGGCCAATAGGAAATCAACCAGCAAAAATTTGGATTAAGCACTTCTACATCTTATTTAATGCGTGCCAAAAAAGAAGATGTAGAGTTTGTTCCGCTCTGTAAAAGTCTAAGACTTCCTTTTAAGGCGATTTCGCAACATACAAAGTACCCCAATTTCCTCTTTGGACAGGTTTTCGGCATCTTTGAGCAAGGCTTGGATTTCCTTTTCAAAATAATGCAGCGTACGACCCTCTAAATAGTCGTCGATAATACGCGGATCAATGTAGGAACTACGGGCGACGGCCGGCGTATTGCCCAACCGTTCTGACACTTGGTTAACGGCCTCCTTGATGTTTTTGTCCAATAACTTTTGGTCGCTTTCTTCCACCACACCCAATTCGTCCAAAGCAATGGCGGCAATCATCGTACCGGCCCAAGTGCGAAAGTCTTTTGCCGAAAACTCCTCTCCCATGACTTCCCGAATATAGGAATTAAGGTCGTCACTTTTGACGTCCACAATGTTACCATCTTCATCCAAGTACTTAAAGATCTCATACCCGGGCATGTCGTCAATGGCTTTGACTATTTTAGCAAGTTTTTTATCCACCACGTGTTTTTCCTGTTCCTTTCCCGACTTTCCTGTGTAGGAAAAAATAAGCTCGTCGCCATTTATTGTTAAATGTTTGTTCCGAATGGTGGTAAGGCCGTACGATTGGTTTTCTTTGGCGTAAACCTCACTGCCGGGTCTGAAAAATGCCGACTCCATCAACCGGAGCATGGTGGCCAAAACTTTTTCGCGAGAGAGCTTTCTTTGTCTCAGATGCTGTCCGGTCACCCGCCTCATATGCTCCAACTGATCGGCAAAAGCAATAATCCGATCAAATTTTTTGGCATTTTGATGTTCAATATAATCGGGATGATAGATGTACTGTTTTCGGTCCTTGTCATCCCGTCCAGTCACCAGCAAATCGGCCTTAGGATTTTCATTGATTTCCACCTCGGTCCATGCAGGTGGAATCACCAAGGATTTGATCCAATCCCGGATCTCTCCATCTTTGATGGTAGCACCGTTTTCGTTGCGATAAGTAAAGCCTTTACCATGCTTTTTTCTGTAGTACATGCTATAATTTTGAATTAAAATTAATATAAAATGTGGTTGTTACTCATAAAAAATGTAACGCATAAGCGTTTTTGTCCCGTACCGAAAAGACAAGGCCATCGTCTCCAAAAGCATTAATCATACATAGCATAGAAAGTAGGTTCACAGGGCCAGGATATTTTTTAAACATTCTTTTTGCAACGGAAGATAGATATGGACCACCCCATTTTGTTTCGCTTAGTCCATTTTTGTTAAGAGGCGTAAAAAGCTTAATTTTGGTAGCATCTTTTTAACAGGATTACAGATAATCTTTCGCTAACTAAAATTTTGCACCATGCGCAGCATTTCCCCGCTCTTAGTATTGTTTTTGTTATTTTATTTGGGAATTCAAAGCTGTGCCGTAAAAAAATCGGAGCCTGCTACTCCACCTAATATTATTCTGTTTTTAATAGACGATATGGGTCTGATGGACACCTCGGTCCCTTTTTTGACCGATGCTACCGGCCAGCCACATTCCTATCCTTTAAACGATTTTTACATCACCCCAAACATGGAAAAACTATCCGTACAAGGCATTCGGTTTACGAATTTTTATGCACATTCGGTCTGTTCGCCATCACGTACCTCGATAATGACGGGACAAAATTCGGCACGGCACGGAGTGACCAACTGGATCCGTTCAGAGTCTGACAATCGCACTGCTTATGGGCCCTCGGCGTGGAATTGGAAAGGCTTGACCAAGGCATCTTTGACCCTTCCCAAACTCTTGCAAGCACGCGGTTATAAAACCATTCACGTGGGCAAAGCACATTTTGGACCTTTTGACAGTGAAGGCGAAGATCCACTAAACCTTGGATTTGACGTCAATATTGCCGGCAGTTCCATTGGACAACCTGGCAGCTATTTGGGTACTGAAGGTTTTGGCCATACTGGCGGTAATAAAAGCAGGGCCGTTCCGGGACTTGAAAAATACCACGGACAGGACATTTTCCTGACCGAGGCTTTGACCTTAGAAGCCAACGCGGCTATCACGGCCGCCCATAAGGAGAGGCGTCCATTCTTTCTGAACATGTCCCATTATGCGGTACACGCACCGTTTTATTCAGATGCTCGATTTGCCGAACACTATAAAAGTTCGGGGTATTCAGATCAAGCTCAAGCTTATGCCACGCTGGTTGAAGGGTTGGACAAATCTCTCGGAGATATCATGCAACACATTAAAGATTTGGGACTTGGTGAAAACACGCTCATCCTGTTTTTGGGCGATAACGGCTCGGATGCGCCACTGACCATCACGAACAATTACAGCAGCTCCTCCCCTTTAAAAGGTAAAAAAGGCAACCATTGGGAAGGCGGTATGCGAGTACCGTTTATAGCCGCTTGGGTGACTCCCGATGTCAAGAACAATAACCAACAGTTACTACCCATTTCCCAAGGAGCTGTACAGAGCCAATTGGGGACCATATTGGATATTTTTCCAACCATTAGTCGCGTGGCCGGAGTGCAAACGCCACCCGCCTATCCACTTGACGGTTTTGATCTGCATCAGCAATTTTCTGGAAAGTACAATCAAAATCGGGAAGTAATCTTTTTAAACCATTTTCCACATGGCGACCATAGAAGCAATTATTTCACGAGTTTGGTTCAGGCTGATTGGAAATTGGTTTACCATTACCATCCCGAAAGCAATCAGCCCAGCTACGAACTTTTTTACTTAAGGGACGATCCGTTTGAAAGCAAAAATTTAGCGGACACCCAGCCAGAACGCCTCAAAAATATGATGCAGACCTTAGCAAACGAACTGGCCGACAAACAGGCCCTTTTCCCCGAAAAAGATAATCATCCTTTACCATTGATAATCCCTGAATAAAACAGATCTTTTACGGTTCAATAAAGAAATGAAGAACGACAACATAAACCCTATATTACCAACCCAAAAATCAACAAAAAACCATCCTGAAACTCTGGTTGGTCTGTCAAATTTGCAGGAACTGAAATCTATCCAGCGTAAAAAGGCCATAAACAATACCCACAACGGCAGGCTCGAAATTCATCTTTTACTTCAACAATGATCTAATCTCAAGAACCTTGGCAAAAACACTATATACCATTTATGTCATTGAACTTTCAAAACGAGTGTATTCTGAAAACACAAAGTTCAGGACTGCCAATCCACAGTTTAATGGGGTATTGCAGTGTTTGTACGTTGGTCAGACCAGCAAAACACCTAAGGAGCGCTTCCTTCAACATAAAACAGGCTACCGCAATAAAAAAGGCCATAAAATATCTGCTTCTATAGTAGAGAAGTACGGATTGTATTTAAGACCGAGTTTATACACCCATATCGATCCTTTTCTCACAAGAGCTGAAGCCCTAAAAGCTGAAGAACAGATTGCACTCGAACTACGTCGGGAAGGCTATGCGGTTTGGTTTAACTAAATAGAAAACAAGTGTTTTGAAAGACACCTTTCTAATAAAGCTTTGTAACTCTTGCACAACGTGTTTGTGTATGATTAGTGGCGCCTGCCTGTCGGCAGACAGGTGGTTAAGCACGAAAGTTAGCAAATATAAACCGAATAGAAAATATGCGAGGATTTTCGTAAGCAAGCTAAAACAAGCAATTAATTATACACGTTGGCTGTAGTTTTTTTATATTCAGTAAATTTGTATTTTAGACACATGGAAGAACAAGGATATATAGAATTAAAAGTTACTAACAAGGACAATACTTTAAGTCCTAAGGATATTGATATAAATGAAGTTAAAGATTTTATATCAGATGTTGAGTCTTTTTTATATCCAAACCGAAAAGAAAAGCAAAATAGACCACATATTTCATATGATATTGAAGAAGGCTCTGCTAAACATAAATTCTTTTTGCCAATTACGGCAGTTATTTTGTTCAATGGTTTGACAAATGAGATTACCAATAGAAACAATCTTGATTTTTTAGATTACAAACGACAGTCAATTATTGATAAATTTCAAAAGAAGGCTGTAAAAGAAGATTATGTTATTGAGTTTAATAGTTCAATGTCCAAAGAACCTTCTTTAGTCATTGACTATACAACTAATTTTGAAATGATTGCTCCAACTTTTTATGAAAGTGAATTTTACTTATATGGTGAAATTTATCAGGAAGGTGGAAAAAATCCAAATCTACATATTAGTACCAAAAAGTATGGCAATCTTACAATTTCTGCTACTAAAGAACAAATAATGGCTGGTGAGAAAAAAACTTATAAACCATACGGTATCAAAGTTCGAGGAAAAAAGAGTTTTGAAAATGATTCTTTAACGGATTTAGAACTAATCGAATTTATTCAATACAAGCCTGTTTTTAATAAATCACTTTTGGATAAAGTTATAAAAAAAGCTTCGGTTAATTTAAGTAAAATAACTGACGTTGATTCTTGGTTAGATGATATTAAAGCTGAAGGAATATGAAGGGAATCGAAAGCGTTCTTTTAGATAGTTCCTTTTGTATTAGACTTTGAAGTCAGATGCTGATTATCATCAAAATACAGTAGATTATTTTGAGTATTTTTTAGAAAATGAAATTGAAATGTATCTTTCGACCATTGCTGTTAGTGAATATGCAGTTGGTGATAATCCAGACAACTTACTTTCTTTAAATGCATTTCGTTTATTAGAGTTTGACTATGAAGATGCTAAATTTGCTGGTCAATTTTTGGCTACTTTGCGAAATCTTGGTAAATTCGGTGATTTTGGTGAAAGAAAAGTAGTTATAAATGATATTAAACTTTTTTCACAAATTCATAATAGAGCTATTGATGCTTTTGTAACTAAAGACAGAAAGTCAATGACTAAAATGATGGAACCATTGTCAGATTCACATAATTTGAATTTTGAGTTTATTGATTTATCTATTCCGTTAAATGATAGGTTAGGAAGACTGTTTTAAATTACTGCCACTGTTATATAATTTCCAGTTGACTATACCCCGACCCCATTTTCTCCAATCGTATTTGGGTCGTGATCCGTTCCTTTAAGGCTTCTACATGCGAAATCACTCCAATGGATTTATCGCCTTCATTTTGCATTTTCTCCAAAATGGTAATGGCTTGGTTCAAGGTTTCAGGATCTAAGGTGCCAAAACCTTCGTCAATAAATATGGATTCAATTTTCACGTTTTTAGCAGCCAAATCGGACAAAGCAAAAGCCATGGCTAAACTTACCATAAAAGTTTCGCCACCGGATAAGGTATTAATAGATCTTCGGGCATCACCCTGATGACTGTCAAACACTTTTAAGGAGTCATTTTTGTCGGCCTCATCTGCGGTGGGAATATCAAGCACATAACGGTCGTTCATATCTTTTAATCGCAAATTGGCATATCCAATCAGTTGCTCGAGGGTTAAGTCCTGAACAAAATTTGAAAACCGTTTGCCAGTCGCATCTCCAATTAAACCGTTCATGGTTTTCCAAAGAGCTTCCTCCTTCCTCAATTCTTTTAATTTCTCCAACAAGGCTTCCTGCTTTTCTTTGGCTTTGGTATCAGCTTCAAGCGTCGTTTTAAGAATGCCGATTTGTTGATTTAAATTGCCAAAAGCCTCCTCCAATTTGGCGTAATTGGATTCCAGGAAAGGCAAAGCTTCATTGGAAGTGAGTCGTTTCGTCAAAACTTCAATTTCCTTCATGGCAGTGTCCTTTTCGGTTTTTAATCGCTCGTGCCGAAGTTCTATCTCTTTCTTTTTCTGACGGATCTGTTCTGCCTGTGCTTCAGTTAAAATAAATGATTTGAGTTGGGTGACACTTTCAATAAATTCAGTTTTTAAGATATCATCTAACTGCTTTTCAAAAACTTCTTTTTCTTTGACGATAATAGCCAGTTTAGTTTTCAAGGTAGAAATTGAATGCTGGTTGTTTTTGATGTTTTCAAGGTTTGCAGCCCATTTCGAAATCAATGACTGCACTTTGTTATCCACAGCATCGCCGTCATAAAGTGCTTTTCTTTTAGCTTCCTTTTCAATTTTTAAATCGAAACTTTTATGCCATTGTTTTGCAGAATGGCTCAGATTTTCCAATAAGTTCCTCAATTCAAATGCTTTTTCAACCTTCTCCAACAATTGGGACGTTTGTAGAATCTGATTTTCTAAAGTCTGAAGTACATCATTGTCCGGAATATTTTCCAATTGAAGCGATTTACAGAGTTTTTCAATCTCAACAAGCTGTGGCGCAATAGCTTCATTAATAGTAAGGAAATCTTGTTTTAAGGTTGTTATCCTTTTCTCCTCGTTTTCTAAATTGGTTTGGGTGGACGTTTTTAAAGCGCGTTTCGTGTTCAGCAATTCCGTTTTCGATTTTAAAACGGCCTCTTTTGGATCAAAAACGGGATGATCTGAAGCAAATGGATGCTCCAATGCCCCACACAGCGGACAAGCCTCGCCATCTACCAAAGCATTCCGGTGGGCTTCCAGACTTTGATGTTTTTTACGCATCTCTTCCTCCTTAACCAAAGTCTCCACCTCCACCTCCAACAGCTTCAATTCGTCGTCTAATACCTTCAGTTGGGCACAGTATTTTTCAACCAAAGTTTGACTGACCTTTAATTCGGCCGCTTTTGAGTTGCTTTGTGTTAATTCGGAGTTGTACTTGGTTAGTGCAATTTTTATCGTATGGATGAGCTGCGACCTTTCCTTGAGATGGGCTTCTCTCTCCGCCAACTCGACGGCGTTGTTGATGTCCATTGTTTTTAGAAAATTATCGATTTTTTCTTCGATGGGTTGAATTCCCTCAATAAAAACTTTTGGTTGTGGATTAAAACGGATCCGATCAGAATCTTTATTAATATCCAAAAGGGTCTTTTTGATGTTTCCCTCGTGCAGTTTCGCCTCTGCACTGGCCAGATCTTCTTCCTTCTTTAGCGCAGTCACCGCTTTATTGAACTCCGTTAAATGAGTGACAAACTCTTCGGCGTCAACTTTTCTTCTTAAAAGCGTTGAAGCTTCTTCCAACAAACTGTTTTTCTCTTTTAAAATGTTTGTCTCTTTTACTTTCTCTCGAACAAGCTCTTCTGAATGTTCTTTAAACAATTTTTCCTGTTGTTCAAAATCGGAAATCAGCTTGGTATGCACCACATATTTTGAATGGTTTTTTAAAGTGATCTCCTCTTTTTTGAAATTTTCGATATCCTGGACTAATTCCTTTTGCTGAATGTCATTCGCCGTTAGAATCGTTTGGTTTTTAAGAATGCCTTTTTGGTTGTCAATCTCAGTTTTTAAAACATCCAACTCTTTTTTCTGAGTAATTTTGGATGTATTTAAAGCGATTTCTTGATCTATTAAATCCTTCTTTTCGGCTTCAGGAAGCAATTCAACTTCCCCGAGTCGGATGTCCTGTTCTTTACAAAGGTCCGATGCTGCTCTAAACTTTCTGAACACTGCAATTCCGATCGACCTGTAATCTTTTGCGCCGGTAATATCTTCAAGTAATTTATTGCGTTCGTCTCTTCTTGCCTGCAATAACTTACTGAACTGGCCTTGAGACAAAACCATCGCTTTTACAAACTGATCATAACTGAGCCCAATTAATTCTTCATTTTTAACGGGCACCGCAGATTTCCCACTTTCAAGAATTGCACCAGTGGCTACATCGATGATTTCCTGCTTTCGATCATTGAGATTGTTGTTGCGATTTCTCTCAATCGACCAATGCGAGCGGTATGTCTTTTGTTTGACGATATATTCTACCTCAGCATAACAATCCGTTGCATTACGGGTCATAATGCCACCTTCATCCTCAATAACCGATTTGCTAATCGAACCTATTCGGGGGACTTTATTGTATAAAGCCAAGGTAATGACATCCAGCAAGGTAGATTTCCCAGACCCAGTAGCGCCAGTTATCGCAAAAAGTCCGCTTTCTGCTAAAGGTCCCGATAAAAAATCGATATGATGTTCGCCACGAAGTGAGTGGATATTTTTAAAACTGATTTTACTGATTTTCATATCTACAGATTTAGCTCTTCTAAAATTTGACGAAATGCATTCTTCAATTCCTCGGTATTTTCCTGATGTCCATCAAGTTCCAATCGTTTTTCAAACATCTCCATCGGCGTCACATCAGCAACACTAATTCCTGGCTCAAAGGCTTCTGAAGCGCCACGTATTTTATTAAGGAAATTCAATTTTGATTTGACGATTTTAAGATGATCATTCTTGTAGTTTTCCAAAAGGTCGTCCAAATCGCGGCGGATCTGTATATTTTCATCGGGTTCATTCACAATGATTTCGGCAAGGGAAACGAGATCTGTATACGACGTATAACTATATAATTGTGTTTTAACGTCTTCGAGGGTGCCTTGAAACGCCATCAAATGTCTAAACTTCGGAATGGGCAGGATATCCACCTTAACCTGTTGTCCACTGACTGAAATAATATTGACCTGTTTCACCTCTTCTTTTTCACTAAAACTCAAAGAAATTGGAGAGCCAGAATAATGAACATTTTTTGATACGGCATAAGGTTTATGGATATGCCCTAGAGCTACGTAATGAGGCGTATCGCCAAAAATAGTTCCTGAAACGCCTGCCTGATTGCCAATTTGGATATCCCTCATACTTTCAGAAACCTGAGCGCCCTGCACGTATAAATGACCCATTACTATGAAGCAAGTTCCCGGATAATGTTGCGCGTAATGCAAATTGACATTAGAAAAATAAGATTTAATCCCGTCCCGAATCTGCTCAATCTTATCGCTATAAGATTCCCCAGCCACGGCATTCCTGATATCCTTATCCCTTAAAAATGGCACCGCGGCAATCACTACCTCCTCATCTTTCTTAGTATATTTTATAAAGAGATCGTCGATAGCCTCAGGTGCGCCACCAATCACATCAATATTCAGAAACCCAAGAATGTCCTTTGGCGCATTTAAAACCGAGGCAGAATCATGATTTCCACCGGTCAAAATAATTTTACATTCGGTAGCAAGCATGCGTTTTAGAAACCCGTAATATTGTTTTAATGAGGCTTGCGAGGGATTGGCTTGATCAAATACATCGCCTGAAACCAATAGTAAATCGATGTCTTCTTTTGCAATGGTATCCAATAGCCAATCGAAAAACAATTCCAAATCGTCGGACAAGTCTACCTTATGCAACTGTTTACCTATATGCCAATCGGCCGTGTGTAATATTTTCATTTAAAATCAATTAGAATCTGAATTCAAGATTTATGGTTAGGCTCATTTCGCTAATACAAACCAAATTTAAAGCAAAAAACGTTTGGTATCAAAGATGGAAAAACCCTCAGAAAGCGCATAATTTTTATACTGTTTCAATCAGACCCTAAACTTAAGAATATTTGATTGAAGTGGATACAGATTTCCGCAAAAGAGGACCAAACTTTGGTATTTAATGAACTACCTCGACCCGTTTATACGAGGTATCAAATTCGAATTATTTTTTTACATCAACGCAGAGCATCGGGGAATACAAACCAAAGATCCCGCATTGCATCGCAACTTTTTAAAATTGAGTTTCACTATTTTAAACCAGTCCAATTTCAAACATCCGAAAAGATAGTTGATAAATCATGCTGACATTTTAGAAGGTCTCACGATGGTTATTATTGAATACCAATCTTCAATATTTATAAATCCTTAGTTATGATAATAAAAAGAAACTTTCTACTCTTTCTCGGAACGCTATGTATCTCTGTGACCTTATCTGCTCAAAACCCCAGTTTTGAATGGGCAAAGCAAATGTCGGGACCTTCATCTGAAAATGGCACAGCTCTGACAATGGATTCCTCAGGCAATATTTACACCATCGGACAATTCTATCAAACAGTTGATTTCGACCCATCAGCAGAAACTTACCATCTGACTTCAAATGGCGAATTGGACATCTTTATTTCCAAATTAGATCCACAAGGAAATTTCTTATGGGCCAAACAAATTGGAGGTAGCACCTTTGATGAACCTGGAGATATTGCCATAGATGCTAACGGAAATATACTGGTCGGGGGTTATTTTCGCGGAACTGTGGATTTAAATCCCGGTGTTGGTGAAATGATTGTTACCAAACCAGGCAAAGAAGCCTTTTTGCTAAAACTGAGTCCAGATGGTGATTTTATGTGGGCAAAACATTGGGGTGGAAACAACAGCAGTTCATCTAATATTATCAACGCTATTACTTTGGACAGTTCAGGTAATATTGTTATTGGTGGAAGTTTTGAAGGAACAAATGACTTGAATCCTGGCACGCCGTCATTCACCGTAACACCATCCGGTCAGGGAGATGCCTATATTTCAAAATTGGACTCGAATGGAGATTTTTTATGGGCCATTACTTTTGGAGGAGAAGAAAGATATTCTATCGATACAGTGGAGACCTTGGTCGTGGATAATTCTGACAATATTGTGGCGAGTGGTAATTTTTATGGAACAGATTCCACTTTTAACCTCCAGGACGAGGGTGGCTTTTATATTAAGCTCGATGGATCAGGTAATTTAATTTGGGCAAAACAGACTGATGGGGAGGCATTCCCCCTTTCGCTTAAATTGGATGGCGCAGGAAATGCATACATAACGGGCAAGTTTATGGGTACCCGAGATTTTGATCCTGGAACCGAAATTTTTAATATAACTTCCAGTAGTGGCTATTACGACATTTTTATTTTGAAGCTCAATGCTTCGGGCGATTTTGTTTGGGCAAAAGGTTTTGGTGGTAGTGCCTCTCTTGGTGGCGATAGTGGAAATTCTATTGCTTTAGATCATCAAGGATACCTTTACCTTACAGGAAGCTATGTTGGTTCAGGCGATTTTGATCCAGGACCTGATGAATTTATTTTATATCCCGTGGGTTTTTTGGATATGTTCATCTCTAAATTTGATACCGATGGCAATTTTATATATGCAAATACTTTCGGAAGTATACCAACTGGATTTACAATTGGCAATTGTATTACTACCAATGCTCTGGGTAACGTTTACGTAACTGGCTCCTTCCAAAACACAACAGATTTTAATCCCAGTAGTGAAGTATTCAATTTGATTTCTGCCGGAGGGGACGATGTTTTCATTCTAAAACTTAGTGAATCACTCGAAATGGATGAGCATTCAATCTCTAAAAACTATGTCACCTATCCCAATCCCACCAAAGGCAAATTTTCCATAGAATTCAACAGCATACAAACCTCCGTGGACGTCCGATTATATAATCTTTCAGGCCAATTGCTTATGGAAAAACGATTCCAAGACCTTAAAATTCTGCCATTAGAGATTCAGCAAGCCGATGGCATTTACCTTCTTGAACTCAAAGATGGTCAAGGCCGGAAATCCACGGTTAAACTGGTAAAAAATTAAATAGCAATTAATCAAAGACAAGAAACTATTATGAAAAAATTACTTTTAGCCATCTTGTGTTGTTCCTTGTGGACTACCAGCAATGGCCAGGCTCCCACATTCGATTGGGCCTTTGCTACGGGAGGACTTAACGGAGCTCTATATAATAACTCCATGGCATTGGATAATTTGGGAAACATTTACAGTATAGGCCACTTCTATAGCGGTCCAGTGGATTTTGATCCAAGCTCGGACATTTTAAATTTTAGTTCCGTTGGCGGTCTTGACATCTATGTCAGTAAATATGGTACTTCTGGCCAACTCATCTGGGCCAAAAGATTAGGGGGAACTGAAGATGATGAAGGAACAGCAATAGCAGTGGACAGCTCTGGAAATGTATATTTTACTGGGAATTTTGAAGGTACGGCCGATTTCAATCCCGGATCTGAGGTTTATAACTTGACCTCCAATGGCGTTAAAGACATCTTTGTATGTAAACTTGACCCAGAGGGCAACTTTCTTTGGGCGAAACAGATGGGCGGCACTACGAATGACAAGGGCTCTGGGATTATCGTAGATAATTCGGGAGATGTATATGTTACCGGTGAATTTGAAAAAACGGTCGATTTTGATTCAGGCACTGGCAACAGCGTACTTACGTCCAAAGGTCAAACAGATATGTTCATCTTAAAATTGAGTACTACGGGCGATTTTAAATGGGTAAAACACATTGGTTCTACTCAATACGATCGCGGCGAGGCCTTGGCCATTGACAGTGACTCCAATCTTTTTCTGACCGGATCCTATACAGGCACGGTGGACTTTGACCCTGGTGATGGTGTCGCTGAACTGAACTCGGCAGGCGCTTCTGGTTTTGTATTGAAACTGGATGCTGCGGGAGACTTTGGATGGGTCACAGAACTCCCAAATAGCCTTGCCGGAAGGGCAGTGACAACAGATGCCACTGGAAACATCTACGTTGGTGGCGGAGGCTCAGGCATTGGCGTTGTTAAACTTAGTCCTTCAGGCATAATCACGTGGGAAAAGTTTTCGCCAGGACCTAATTCCAACGTATCATGCATTGCGGTGGATGATTTGGGCCAAGTATATACTACAGGTTCCTTTCGTGGCGAAATCGACTTTGATCCGGGTGAAGACCAAGTTATTTTTGATTCTGGTTCTTGGCATGATGGGTATATCAATAAATTTGATGCGTCTGGAAATTATATTTGGGCCTATCAATGGGGCGGACCTACAGCACGTAATTATGGAATAGCCATGGCCCTTGATCCTGCAGGCAACATTTACGCCTCAGGTCATTTTAGATCTGAAATTGATTTTGATCCCGGCCCAAATACTTTCAATCTCAAATCAGAATATAGCTATTATCGGTATCTGCTGAAGTGGAACCAGGAAACGGCTGGGTTGGAAGACCAATTACAAGATATTGCAATGTCCTTACACCCTAATCCCACCAATGGACAAATAAATATCGAATTTAGCAGACTTCAGGACCGTATTGAACTCCGTTTGTTTTCCATAACGGGCCAGTTGGTAATGGAAAAGCAATTTAAAAACACCAAAAATATTTCCTTGGAACTTCATCAATCTACAGGACTCTATATCGCAGAATTTAAAAATGGCAAAGGTCAAAAGAGTATTCTGAAAATAATGAAACAATAACCTCCAGGTATAAAACCAACTGGTGGAAATAAAGAAGTCTCTTTCTTAGGTTTTTGGATTTATGACACCTCATAATGTCAAAACTATGTTTAACATATTGACAATCCTTAACGTTTCTCAATGATACCAATCTAAAATTGATTAATTTTAGAGGTCAATCATTCGATCCCCACAATGAGGCTAAAAGAACATATTGTTGCCAAGGCTGCGTTAGTTAGTGCTATTTTAGGAGTACTCGGTGTATTGGCATTACTATACCCAGATAATGATGGCATCAATTTTCTTATTCCTTTTTATATGATTTTCTTCGGGCTTGCCATACTCCTTGGAGGAATTAGTTTACTCATAAAAAGAAACACCTTAGCTTGGATAGCATTTTTGATTGGTTGTTTTTTCGCCTTGGCTTTTATGATGCTGATATTTTTATTAAAAGACATGTGTATCCTTTGTTGATTTTCCATAACGCAAGTCTCATAAGGATCAATATGAGTCAAAACGATGTAAGTCTTGATGCTTTTTGAACTTCCCTGATTAGAGTTGACCGTTTTTAATTAATTTTCATTGTTAAAAATAGTCATCAATTTCCTTTCTTGATGCCTCAAAACAGAAAATTGTTTTATGAACCTTTCAGGACTCATTCTGTCGTTATTATTATGTAATCTTTTACTGTTATAATTCCTTACTGCTTTTGCTGTCATTCTTTTTAATTGACCGAAGTCCTTAGGTTTCCAATGATTCAAATATTCCTCTTTTATGGTTCTGTTGATACGCTCAGCAAAAGCATTATCCTGTGCGTTGAGTGCCATACTTATTTGACTCCCATTGTCCTTTAGAAGGCTGATGTACTCTTTATAGGTATATTGACTTCCTCTGTCACTGTGATGGAACAAAGGAGCCTCGTTTTCGTTCAACGCCATCTTTAAGGCATCCATATTCGCCTGTGCTCTCATGTTTTCAGAGACCTTATAGCCTACAATCTTCTTGGTATAGACATCTATTATAAAAACAGCGTAATAGTGTCTGTCCCCAATGGGTATATAGGTAATATCAGACTGCCATACCATTGATGGACGGTCAATTTTCATTCCTTTTATAAGGTTGGGATAATAGATCTTTGAAGCGATAGTTGTTCTTCTATAGTTCTTTTTACGCTTCAAACGATACCCAAGTTCCATCATAAGTTCTATAAACCGATCCCTTCCCATAAAGTTGGGTTTAAGTGTATAGTACATTTTCTCAACCCCACAACCTGGATGGTCCTCCCGCAGTTCGTCTGCTTCAAGGACCAGCTGTGCTGTTTTGCTATCAAAGATCTTTTGCCTAGTGCCGTACTGGGCAACGGCCTGTTTGCTCAGACCGACCTCTTTATAGAGACTGTTCAGGGAAAAACTCATTTTTTGTTTGTTCTCCCGGAACCAGTTGATTGTGGGGTGCCGAAGTTTTTTTTGATATCGATGTCAAGTTCATCCTTGGCAATCTCCATCATCTTTTCTAGATAATCAATCATTATCTGCTTGCGGCCTACAGTTCTCTCAAGCTCCTTTACACGGGCTTCGAGTTCTTTCATCCTTTTGTTGCTGCTGTCCTTCATCTCTATAATTCTAAATCCTTGTTCGTTAAAGGTAGAGAATTTATAAATCCAACTATAGATTGTAGAATTCCCAACACCATGCAGCTTCTCTAATTGAGGCACACTATACTTACCACTTTCAAAATCTGCAACAATCTTTTTCTTAAATTCAATTGAGTATTTACGCTGCTTGCGGATACTCCGTACATTTGCTTTCATAGTTTTCCACGCTTTAAGTGGTCAACCTATATCAGGGACGTACA
>NZ_JALKAU010000048.1:0-32767 GCF_023015735.1 Gelidibacter sp. F63206 | reverse complement strand
TTAAAGTGGCTGACAAGGATAAGCACACTAAGGTGATCATTATTACCGGAAGTGGAGAGAAAGCCTTTGTCGCCGGTGCGGATATTAGCGAATTTGCCCATTTCGATGTAGAAGATGGTGCGAAATTGGCGGCTAAAGGTCAAGAGTTGTTGTTTGATTATGTTGAAAATCTTTCCACACCAGTTATTGCGGCGGTCAACGGATTTGCTCTTGGCGGTGGACTGGAATTGGCCATGGCCTGTCATTTTAGAATTGCGAGTGACAATGCCAAAATGGGCTTGCCAGAAACGTCATTGGGAGTAATCCCAGGATACGGTGGAACGCAACGTTTGCCTCAATTGGTTGGCAAGGGCCGCGCCATGGAAATGGTCATGACCGCAGGTATGATTGATGCCGAGACAGCAAAAACGTACGGATTGGTCAATCACGTGACCACACAGGATGAGCTTATGGGCTTTTGTGAAAAGATAGCCGGTAAAATCATGCGGAATTCTACAGTAGCGATTAAAGGCGCTATAAAAGCCATTAATGCCAATTATAAAGACGGGGTTAACGGATATAAAGTAGAAATAAAGCAATTTGGAAAATGCTTTGGCACTGACGATTTTACCGAAGGTACGACAGCGTTTTTGGAAAAGCGGAAGGCGGAATTTCCGGGGACATAATTCCTGCGAAGGCAGGAATCTCAAAATAGAACACTGACGACACAGATTGAGCGGATTTTTACTGATTTGATTATGAAAATTAAATAAAAGATTAATGACGAGATCAGTGCTCATCATAAAAAATCAGCGTCACCTGCCCTGCCGGCAGGTCTGCGTTCTATTAGATTGAATAGATCCTCACCGATCCAAATAATGATTTTACATATCCTCTTTTAGTCATAAGAATTAAAAACTGAAAATACAAAGCCGATTTTTTGTTTGCCCCGCCCTAAAAGGGAGCAAAAAATCTCAAATGATTAATTAATTTGAGAAAAAGCCATAATGATTCAATTAAAAAAATGCGAACCAAATATTTGGTTCGCATTTTTTTAATTTTTCTAAGTCATCGGTCATCGGTCATAGGTCCATGGTCACAAGTCTCACCACTCACCTCTAAAAGCGAAGCGTTCTACCCTCTGCTCTCTAACTTACGACTGTCCTCCAACAATCGTCAATTCATCAACAATATGTTTGGCATTTGAATATTTATCAATCAACCAAAGTACATATCTGATATCCACATTAATTGTTCTCTGCAAATCCGCATCGAATATCACATCACCTGCCATCGCTTCGATGTTTCCATCAAAAGCCAAACCAATCAATTCCCCTTTTCCATTGATTACAGGAGATCCTGAATTCCCACCGGTAATATCATTATCTGATAAAAAGTTAACCGAAAGTTCTCCTTTTTCATTAGCATAACGTCCGTAATCTTTTTTGGCATAAGCATCCAACATGGATTGTTGCAAGTCAAATTCTGGATCATTCGGCTTGTATTTTGCAACCATCCCCTTTAAGGTCGTGTAGTTGTTAAACTCAGCATCATTCTGCTCGCCTTCTTTTCGAGGTAGTGCTCTCACTTTTCCATAGCTTAATCGCAAGGTTGAATTGGCATCAGGATATTGAATGTTGCTCAATCCAGATTCACGTAATCCAGCTACCAATTTTCTAAAAGCCGCTTGAAAATCATTTTCAGGCTGTACTAAGTGCTCAGGTTGTTCTCTGTATTTTGTCAATAACTGACCAGATAATTTATACAACTGATCGTTTTCTAACTTTGAAACATCAGGGTTTTGTAAAAATGCCTCTACGCTTTCTTTTGAATTAAAAATGCTTGCATCAAAAGCAGCATCTACAAATGCGGTAAAGTTGTTGTTGTTTTTATCACCAACTTCTTTGACCAATTCAGGAAGTGGGTAATTCGCTTTAGATGCATATAAACCTAATTGTTTGGCAAGAAGCTCTTTTTCCAAAGGCAAATGATAATCTTTATAAGAGCTTGCTATGAACGACTGTAATCTTGGAAGCATGTTCTCTCGTGCAGCTTCATTTGCCGCAGCATATTGTTCTAAAGCACCGCCAATTCTATATGGCAACACGGCAAATTTACTCCCACGTAAGATGCCCGTTAGGTAATTGTCGTGTTGAGCTTTTTGATTGGTCAATTTGTAATAGGCGTTGATATCAGAAATCACATTACCGTATTTCGCTTTGTTGTTCTTTTTGTTGGCCCATTTATCAAAAGCGTCTTCCACTTTCGTTTTTGTTGCTACTGTGTTATGATCGGTTAAAGCTTCAATCATACCACCACGGTTTTTCCAATAGTTGGCAATACTTGCATAAGAAGAGGCATACATCAAATTGATGGCTTCATCATTATCCATATATTTTTTCATGACGTCCATACTTGTTTTTGAGCCTTCAACCCAAGCAGGATAAGCGAATTTTACGTTTTGTTCAACCCCTTGCGCTGGCATCCAACGGTTGGTTCTTCCTGGATAGCCCAAGATCATGGCAAAATCATTTTCCTTAACGCCATCAATACTTACCGGAAGATGGTATTTAGATTTTAAAGGCACGTTGGCAGTAGAATACTCTGCCGGATTTCCATCTTGATCAGCATATACTCTAAATAAGGCGAAATCGCCAGTATGTCTTGGCCATTCCCAGTTGTCAGTATCACCACCATATTTTCCAACACTTTCTGGAGGTGTTCCTACCAAACGTACATCAGTGTAATCTTCATAAACAAAATAGTAGAACTCGTTACCTTGGTAGAAAGAGCGAACAGAAACGGTGTACTTACCGCCCTCGTTATTTTCTTTTTCAATTTTAGCAACCTCTTTATTGATGGCAGCTTCACGTTCTTTTTCAGACATCGTCTCATTGACTTGCGATAAGATACGTGTTGACACATCATCCATTCTGACAAAGAATCTGACGTACAGGCTTTCTGGTTTTAATTCTGCATCAAGTGATTTGGCCCAATAGCCATCCTTGAGATGGTTTCTATCGGCAGAAGATAATTCTGCAATCGCATCATATCCACAGTGGTGGTTGGTCAATACCAAACCACTATCAGAAACAATACTGGCCGTACACCCACCATTAAACTGTACGATGGCATCTTTTAAACTTCTGTTGTTGATGCTGTAAATTTCTTCGGCAGTCAATTGAAGTCCCATTTTCTGCATATCTCTTTGGTTGAGACGTTCTATATGCATTAAAAACCACATGCCTTCATCTGCTTTCAGTGCGGATGAAAACGTCATCATAAAAATGGTGAGGGAGAGCAATATTTTTTTCATGTTCTTTAATTTTTTGTGAGTGCCAAAAATATTGAATTTTTATATGGTTTAATGGTTTAGGAACTGTTAAAACCTTGTTATTTTTTAACTTAGAAAAGAATCTTCCAAAAAGCTATGTTTCTCATAGTGAGTAGCTCAAATAAGTTTCTACATTCTGTAGCCATCAAATGGGAGGTGTTGGTAGTAACTTTAAACTTTCGTCCCAACGACGGGAATCATCATTAAAACTATAATTATGGACCCAAATCCTACCCTCAAAGGTCGTGGAGCACAAATTAATGTCCCTAATCGATTCTTTGAATTGAGTCACGAAATCCGAGATGACTTTCTTGAATACTGTGCTAAGGAAGGAGAAGATGCCGATAACAATAAAACGCTTTTTCTTGAAGTATTTCCAAAAACAATTGTCAATAAAGTTACAAGTCCTGATGTGGGCATGGGTTATTCCATGAACATGTATCAAGGTTGCGAACACGGATGCATCTACTGTTATGCGCGAAACACCCACGAATTTTGGGGCTATAGCGCAGGCCTGGATTTTGAACGTCGGATTTTGGTGAAAAAAGAGGCGCCCCTTCTATTGGAGCAATTCATCAAAAGAAAAAGTTGGAAAGCCCATCCTATTGTGATGTCAGGAAATACCGATTGCTATCAACCTGCGGAAAAGCAATATGAAATTACACGAAAATGTTTGAAAGTCTTCTTAAAATACAAGCACCCTGTTGGCATTATTACAAAAAATGCCTTGATCCTTCGTGATTTGGATATTCTAAAAGCATTGGCTAAAGACAATTTACTTGCGATTAATATTTCTATCACCTCGCTTTCTGAGGATACGCGACGTGTTTTGGAACCCAGGACAGCGACCATCAAAAAACGATTGGAAACAGTAAAGATTTTATCCGAACATGGGATTCCTGTTAACGTCATGATGGCGCCCATTATTCCTTCAATTAATAGTCATGAGGTTTTGACACTGGCAAAGAAAGTCTCAGAAATGGGCGCATTGAACATGGGGCATACCATTGTGAGATTGAACGGTGCTATTGGAGGGATTTTCACAGATTGGATAAAAAAGACGCTGCCAGATCGGGCAGACAAGGTATTGCATCAAATTGAAAGTTGCCATGGCGGAAGTTTAAATGACTCCCGAATTGGAACTCGGATGCGCGGTGAAGGTGAGATTGCCAAACAAATCAACGACATGGTAAAACTGGCCAAGCTTAAATATTTTAAGAACAAATCGATGCCAAAATTGAATACATCACTTCATGAACAGTATAAAGATGGACAGCTCAGGTTATTTTAATCCTTATATTTGGCGACACTTATCAGATTTATGAGGATTATTATTATCCGTTTATTTAGTTTTTGAATTATAAAACACTTCCATACCAATGATGAACAGACTTGTAAAAAGTATCGTAATCACCGTTTTGAGTTTCTTTTCGGTAACAATGATTGCACAAGAAAATGATAAAACTAACCTTTGGAAAATTGAAGGAGATGAGATCAAAACTTCCTACCTATTTGGGACCATGCATCTTATTCCTGAAAAGGATTTCATTTTGAAAGACAAGGTTAAAACAGCTTTTGATTCTTCTGAGCTGTTGGTACTGGAGTTGGATATGTCGCATCCTGAATTTATGGAAGATATGATGGCCCAAGCCTATTTGGAGCCAGGAACGGAATTGAAATCGTTTATGGATGACAGTGAGTATGAGTTATTGGACAATTTTTTGAAGGAAAAAACGGGAATAGGGATGCAAATGTATAATACAATGAAACCTTTTATGCTCATGTCTGTTGTTTTAATGGCATCGGTTGATGGTCCATTGGCGAGTTTTGAAATGACCTTGATGCAAATGGCAAAGGAATCGGATAAACAAATAAAGGGTTTAGAAACGATAGCAACTCAAGTCGGTGTTTTTGATGCAACTCCTTATGAAAGGCAATTGGACGATCTGCTCGACATGATTAAAAACTTAGATGAGAGCACAGCATTATTCAACACCATGGCCCAACTCTACATTTCCGAGGATATAGATGCCTTATACGGTTATATGGATGACTATATGAATGGCGATTTGGAAATGATGGCGCGCTTTTTAGACGAAAGAAATAATAATTGGATTCCGGAAATTTCTAAATTTTCAAAAGAGTTTTCCACATTTTATGGGGTTGGAGCTGCACATCTGGCAGGTGTTCAAGGCGTCATTAATTTATTGAGAAAGGCCGGTTATACGGTGACGCCAGTGATGGATTAAGATTAAATAATAATAACTTATAAATTAAGTGATTTATCAAACCTAACAGTCCCGATAGCTATCGGGACTGTTAGGTCTTTTTATTTTTCGCCATCCCACTCCGCATAAAATTGCTCAAGAAATTGCTCCATAAATTGGTGCCGCTCTAAAGCAATCTGACGTCCTGTTTTGGTATTCATCTTATCTTTTAACAACAATAACTTTTCGTAAAAGTGATTGATCGTTGGTGCATTTGAAGTTTTATATTCTTCTTTGGACATATTTAAATTTGGAAGTATTGACGGATCGTAAAGTGTTCTATTTTTAAAGCCACCATAATTGAACGTTCGTGCAATCCCGATAGCACCTAAGGCATCCAATCGGTCAGCATCCTGGACGACATCAAGTTCTGGAGAATGGAATTTTTGAAGTTCATTGCCGCCACCAAAGGAGATGTTTTTAATGATATTGATGACGTGTTCGATCACTGCAGCATCCACACCTATTTCCGATAAATACTCACCTGCTACTTTTGGTCCTACGGTTTCATCGCCATTATGGAATTTACTATCGGCAATATCATGAAGCAGCGCACCAAGCTGTACTACGAAAAGATCAACGTCTTCATTTTGAGCAATTAACAGTGCATTTTTATAGACACGCTCAATATGAAACCAATCGTGGCCGCCTTCGGAACTCTTTAATTGTTCTTTTACAAAGGCTATGGTTTGTGAGATTTGATTTTCTTTGATGCTCATAATAATAGAACGCTGACCTGCCCGTACGTTCAGGCGGGTGACGCGGATTTTTTATGATTAAAATGATTAGTTGCGAATAAAACACTTGATAATTAAGTCTGTGGCTTCAGAATGCTTATGGTTTTCCATAAATCAAACGTGCCATTTAAAACACATAAAAATCAGTGAAGATCAGCTCAATCAGCGTCACCTGCCCTGCCGGCAGGCGGGTCCGTGTTCTATCTATTTTAACCTCGCCGGCTCCACCCATTTAAATTGATAGGAGTTTTCAGGAATCCGCATTCGATCTGCCAAGCGTTTCATTCGGTCCGGAAGTTTCATGAGATAATCTCTTGCTTTTTCAGCATCGTCAGAAAGATTTTTGATATTGCCAATATCCCAACGCTTGATTAATTTCTCCAAAATATCCACATAATCGGCTGAGGTATAGACACCTATTCGTTGCGCTGTATTTGAGAATTCTTCAAAAGCAGTACCTATCTGATTGCCAGATTCTCTTAAGAAATGAGCAGGCATGGTGATTTTTTGTTTCATCATGGTCTGAAAGGCAATCATCATTTGATTTGGATCTACGGTGAATATACGTTCTACAAATTCAGAGTAAGCATGGTGGTGACGCATCTCATCGCCAGCAATAATATTACACATTTTAAAGAGTGACCTATTGCCTTTTTCTTTGGCGATTTTGGCCACGCGATTATGGGAAACGTAAGTGGCAAGCTCTTGAAAACTGGTATAAATAAAGTTTTTATAAGGATCTCTATCGGTGCCAATATCAAATCCGTCGGCTATTAAATGCTGTGTTGTCTTTTCGATTTCTTTCATGTTGACGCGGCCTGACAAGTATAGATATTTGTTGAGCACATCGCCGTGTCGGTTCTCTTCTGCAGTCCAATGGCGCACCCATTTTCCCCAAGAGTTTCGTCCAACCTGATCCACGCCTTCTACATCCATCAACCAAGACTCATAGGTAGGCAAGGCTTCTTCCGTGATCATATCACCCACTAAAACCACCCAAAAATCATAAGGCAATTCTTTTGATAATTCACGTATTTCTCTGACTTCATCGTAAAATTTATCGCTTTCTGAATCTGGTAGAAAATCAGTGGGCTGCCAAATTTTATCAATGGGTATTAAGTATTTTTCTATAAGTGATTCGACGTCTTTTTCCAGGTGTTCCATCACTTCCAATCTCACATTTTTTAAAGACATAATCTTATAATTTAGGGATGAATATTTGAAGTAATCGTCTGTTCAACAGATTTGATTAATTCTTGCTTATCTACAAAGGTAGCGATTTTGATAGGTTGATGTACCGTGAATTTCAAATGATTTCCAATCCCCATGGGAAATTTTCCGTAACGCAGCATTTTCCAAGAATTGTTAATACTAATAGGAACAATAGTAGCTGATGGCACTTTTTTCATCATCATTTCAAGCCCTTTGGTCTGAAAAGGCTTTGGAACGCCGTTTTTGCTTCTTGTTCCTTCCGGAAAAATAACTGCTGCTCTTTTGTTCTTTTCAATATACTCTCCAAATTTCATAATGGCAGGAAGCGACTGTCTCGGGTTTTTCCGATCAATCAATACTGAGCCTCCGTGTCGGAGGTTGTAAGAGACGCTTGGTATACCACGACCTAATTCTTTTTTTGAGATAAATTTTGGGTGGTGTTTGCGCATATACCACATTATGGGAGAAATATCGTACATGCTTTGATGGTTGGCTACAATGATCAGGGGTTGATCTGTGTCAATATCATAGGGATTGGTAAAGGTGAATCGGGTACCCAAAACATTTAGGGAACGCATCAAAAAAAACTGAAGCCAATCGACACTGATTTTATGGGCTTGATAACCAAAGAGATTAAAGCAAATCCATTGAATGGGATGGAATACCACAAGCGTGATTCCAAAACAAATTAAATATAAAACGGTTAAAGGGTAGGCCAATATTTTTCTCATGCTACAAAATTAAGAAAAACTCAACCTAAAAACCTATTAATAAATGGCAATGCATTTATTGTCCTCACATTCCAAACGAAGTGGCGGATTGACCATCATGCAATCTGAATATTGCTGGCATTCTACATTAAACACCTGCTCAAGTTTGTTATGTGATTCTACGAGGTTGTGGAGTGCTAAGGTGTCTATGGAGGTAGAATAGACCAAGTAACTCCACGGTCCGCCGCATGGTTTGCTGCCAAGGGCAATTGTGCGACATTCAAAATTTTCATTACAAATGGAAGCTTCAGCATGATTTTTAATCTCGGCTTTCATTAGAGCTAATTTTGAAACATAGTCTTCACAGGACATAGTATCCCGATCATCACATTTAAATGCCGTCAATAAAAGGAATGGTACAGCTAATTTTAAAACAAATATCCATGTTTTCATAATAATACCTTTTAAGGTAGATGTCATCTATTTAAAAAGGTTGCGCACTAACTAAAAGAACCACAGTAAATTTACCGTGGTTCTTTTAAAATTTCGATACTTTAGCTTCAAGCTGGACGCTCCAAGCTTCAAACTTATTAGCAATATTGGTTATAAGCGTCCACAAGGTTTTCTGCAATTATTTCTGCAGGTCTTCCTTCAATATGATGACGCTCTAACATATGTACCAATTCGCCGTCTTTAAACAAAGCGATAGATGGTGAACTTGGAGGAAATGGAACCATATGCTGTCTTGCCTTATCTACAGCTTCTTTATCTACACCGGCAAATACAGTTACGGTATGGTCTGGATGCTTATCATTTTGTAAACTCATTCGTGCTCCTGGGCGAGCATTAGCTGCCGCACAGCCACAAACCGAATTTACCACTAACAGAGTTGTGCCTTCTTTCGCTAAAGCTGCATCAACATCTTGAGCGGTATATAATTCTTCAAAACCAACCTTGGTCAAGTCTTCTCGCATTGGTTTTACTAATTCTGCTGGATACATATATTTTAAAATTTTAAAAATTAATAATTCGTCCCGAACTTCGGGAATGCAAAGATATGAAAAATTCGCCTCATTAAATTGGCCGCGGGTTGGTAGTTTGAATGCAGGTATTTTTATCGTCAATGGAAATTTAAATTCTAATTTAGAGCATAAAAAGACTAACTATAGTATATTTGAACTACTAAAAATAAAATAGATAAATGAGTTTTTCAAAATGGATAGGCGCAGGATTGGGATGGTCTTTTGGCGGGCCAATTGGAGCCATTATTGGATTGGTCTTGGGAAGTATAATAGATTCTGTGTCGGATAGCGGAACACCACTTTTGGGCGATTGGCAGACCAATCAAAAAAAGCGGCCAACTTATACACGACAGGCCCGTCCGCAAACACAACCGGGCGATTTTGAAGTGAGTCTTTTAATCTTGGCTTCTGTGGTAATCAAGGCCGATGGACATCAAGATCAACGCGAATTGGATTATGTGCGCCAACAATTTGTGAACATGTACGGGCAGGAACGAGCAAATAAAGCATTTCGACTGTTCAAGGGTATCAATCAACAGCAAATTCCGGTGCGTCAAGTGTGCATGCAAATCCAACAGATGATGGATCATGCCTCACGCTTGCAATTGTTGCATTTTCTTTTTGGTATTGCCAAAGCTGACGGAATAGTAACAGATAGTGAGGTTAATCAAATTCATACCATTTCGGGATATTTGGGCATCAGTTCTCGAGATTTTGAAAGTATTAAGGCCATGTTTTATGACAGTAGTGACAATGCCTATAAGATTCTTGAAATCACAAAAGAAGCTACAGTGGACGAAATTAAGGCGGCTTATAGAAAAATGGCAAAGAAATACCATCCTGATCGTGTGGTGCATCTAGGTGAAGCTCATCAAAAGGGTGCTGTTGACAAGTTTCGGCAGGTTCAGGAAGCCTACGAAAAACTGCAAAAGGAGCGTAGATTTTGAATGGTCTAATTTTGGGTGGTATTCAATTTCCGTTGAAGAATTAAAACCGTCAAAAAGTTATTGATTGGAACTCTTGTCATGGATGCACAAAGGATATTTATTTTTTCATACTTAAATGGACCATTATAAATTTATTAATTTAGTTATTTATTTATACACCTTTTATTGATCATTCATTGACTCACACAACCAATTTAATTTTATATTATGCAATTGATATTAAGACCTTATATTTTAAAACTGAAGCATACATTTACCATTTCAAGAGAGTCTCGAGATGAGCAACCTTCCTTGATTGTTGAATTAAAGGATGATGGTGAATCTGGATTTGGTGAAGCCACCTCAAACCCCTATTACAATGTAAGTATCAAAGGGATGATGAATGACTTGCGGCAATTGGAACCGCTCATCGCAGATTCATCTGGCATGCCTCCTGAAGAGTTTTGGGAGAAAATGAAATCGCAATTGTCTCATAATATGTTTGCCCTATGTGCCTTGGATTTGGCTTATAATGACCTATACGCCAGAATAAAGGGCAAGAAATTGTATGAACTGTGGAATTATGATATCAGTCATAACCCGTTAACAAATTTTACGATAGGTATAGATACCATTGAAAAGATGGTCTCTAAGATGAAAGAATTGCCTTGGCCAATTTATAAGATCAAATTAGGATCGGATCGTGATATCGACATAGTCACTGAATTGCGTAAACATACCGATGCGATTTTCAGAGTAGATGCCAATTGTGGTTGGACGGCAGATGAAACCATCGCCAATGCAAAGGCGTTAAAAGAATTGGGAGTTGAGTTTATAGAACAACCTTTGCCTGCCGACGATTGGGAAGGTCATAAAAAAGTCTTTGAACAGTCGGTATTACCAATTATTGCTGACGAAAGCTGTCAGGTAGAATCGGATGTCGATAAATGTTACCAAAATTTTCACGGGATCAACGTTAAATTGACCAAATGTGGGGGCCTCACACCTGCACGGCGCATGTTGGTAAAAGCGCGCAAATTAGGAATGAAAACCATGGTTGGTTGTATGACCGAGTCCACCGTGGGCATTTCTGCCATAGCCCATTTATTACCACTTTTGGATTATGTAGATATGGATGGCGCTTTATTATTGGCAGAGGATATTGCCACTGGAGTACATATAAAAGATGGCGAAATTTTCTACAGCGATCTCAACGGGACTGGCGTGACCTTAACCGAATAATCGATGACTGTTGATCAATTTCCGGATAGAACCGTTTTAGTTGATGGTGAGACCTATCTTTATTTCGGCGGAACTTCTTATTTAGGAATGGCTACCAACCCTGATTTTCAAAACCTGCTTTTTGAAAGTATCAAAACATGGGGTACATCTTATGGGAGTTCGAGAAATTCCAATATTCAATTGAGAATTTACCAAGAAGCAGAGGATTTATTTTCAAAAAACAGTGGGGCTGAGGCCGCCCTTACCGTTTCCTCTGGTACTTTGGCTGGAAGACTCGTAATTGATTATTTGGAAAAAACACACCGACATTTTTATCATTATCCAAAAACACATCCCGCCATTCTTGAAAGTTCAAGTCGACCATTGTTTGTTGATGGAGCCTTGCATCCGGGATTGACAGATGAGGTAAATGAAGCCGTTGTGATCACGGCAGATGCCCTATTGTCTTTAGCGGTACAACCCACGAATTTTGATTTCTTGGACGGTATTTCTTCAAGTAAAACCATCACTTTATTAATTGATGAGTCCCATAGTTTGGGCATTGTTGGCAAAGACGGTTCAGGTGTTTATAAAACGATTAACCATCCAAGTATTTCACAAAAAATAATGATCAGCTCATTGACCAAAGCTTATGGCTGTTCTGGAGGCGTTATTGTTGGGAATAAAAAACTTGTTGATAGCATTAGGAGTGCCGTGGTGTTTATCTCTGCTGCAGGAATGAATCCTATCTTTTTACAAACTTTTGTAAAAGGGCAGGGGATTATACAGGATCAACTCAAAAAATTGCGTGAGAATCTGCAGTTTGTATATGGTGGCGACGATTTGTCACAACAATTTTACTATGATCATGACTACCCTGTAATCTATTCCCATAGCAATGTTATTTTTGACTATTTGAAATCAAAGGGTATCATCATTACTAATTTTAAATATCCTAATTATGAGGCTTTGATGAATCGCATTGTCATTACTGCCAACCATACCAAGCAGGATTTAGAGCAGCTGAAATCTGCTTTGACGGCATTTCAAAAAGAAACCCTTCACTAAAATTAATGAAGGGTTTTTTATTAAAAATTGTTTATAATTTAATTTTGTGCATCCCACCAAACAGGTGTTACTGGTGATTGTTGATTGGCTTCAACATTCACTCTGTTTCTGTTTAATTCGGTAGATGGATAACTAGCTCTTCTAAACCATTGGCCTGCATACTCACCACTGGAATCTTCTTCTTGACGTATAGTCAAACCTTTAAAAACTTCATCTGAAAAATCATATCGTCTATAATCAACAAAAGATTCTGGGTTTAGGAAGTTGTGAATGTATTTTTCTTTCATGATATGATTTAGCATTAAGCCATTGACACCAACATCTATGGCGCCATCAGCTAAATAAATAGAGCCATCAACTCCATACTTATCCATACTTGCCGCAATACCCATCATGTAGGCATCATAAGCTGTAGCATTAGATCCGACGCTAGTAGTTGTCCCTCCATTAGCTAAAAAGGCTGCTTCTGCCTTGATAAAAAGAGCTTCAGCATAACTGATAATCATAATAGGAGAGTCGACATCTGTATAATAACCGCCTTCTACAAATCGGGCATTGCCAGGTGTTCCGTCGGGACTGACACCTCCACCGCCACTTACAAAACCTTTCCACTCAGAACTACCGCCATCGGTTGTTCCAAAGCGAGGTAATCTAGGGTCAATTTCTAACAGTCCGCTTTGAAACGGATAATAATCACCGTTCATGGAACTCACCAATTGGCTGGCCAAATCATTATGGAAATTCCCCGTATTTCGAGCTACAATTTCTTGTGCATACCATGGATTAATTGTTCTTTCATTATAATCCATTTGAAAATCGTCATCATTGGAGGTGAATCCATTAACAATAGTATTCAGAACGTCATTCGCAGAAACAGTTCCCGTGTTGACCAAATGCAATTGGTAACGCGCTTTCAATGTATAGGCAGCACGCAACCATTTATCGGTATCACCACCGTAAATCAAATCCTCGGTGCCAAGAGTGATATCAGATGTATCTGGTCCTTGTAGTGCATTTATAGCGCCGTCCAACAATGCAAAAATATCAGAATAGATAGATTGCTGTGTGTCAAAAGTAGGAAACAAATTTCCTTCGCCTTTCGCGGCATCTCTGTAAGGGATATTATCCCAAGAATCTGTTGCAATACCTAAGTTCATCGCGGTTATAATGTCAGCAACTGCTGCATAATGTGTAGCATTGGCTGCTGCAGCTTTTTCTTTTATAACTCTAATGTTAGGGAGTGTATATAGGTAAATATTGTTCCATAGTGAGGCAGAAGAAGTTTCTCCTGCGGCGGTACCACCTTGGCCCACAAAATTCTGTGCATAATTCCCATAGGTAAGTTCTGCAGAGTATTGACCTTGAATAGTTCTTAAAAGAACCGGAGCCATTAAGTCACTTGCTCTAATTAGCTCTTCCTGAGCTGTACCTGATGGTGTGTTTACGTCAAAATATTCTTCGCTACAAGAGCTAGTGCCCAAGATAAGCAAAGTTATAAATGTTGTTTTTAATATATTTTTCATCTTCGCTTTTTTTTAAAATCCTAATTTAATTCCAAAAGAATAACTTTCACTCAATGGAGTCCCAAGGCCTGTAAATCCGTAAACGTTACTTCCGGCGCTATATTGGTTGCCTTCAGGGTCATAACCATCGTAAGGTGTCCATATTAAAATATTATGGGCACTCACTGAGAGACTCATATTGTCTAACTTTAAAGTCTCTAAAACTTTGCCCTCAAAATGATAGCTCAACCCGATGTTGCGTAATTTCACCCAAGATGCGTCTTGAACCAAGATCTCTGAAGCTCTGTTGTAACGACCGGAATCTCGGTAATAGTTTTGATCTATAGTCCCAGGAATGGTATTAGTGACAAAACCACCGCTACCATCATCCATCACACCGTCAAATACCATGTCTACATCTCTAACCACAGTAGCTTGAAGAATTCCGTTCCTTAAAGCATTTCTCCGTCCAGCATCGTAAAGGTCACCGCCTTCTTTCCATTCCAATAAGAAATTAAAACCAAAATTTTTGTATTTAAAGACATTGTTGATAGATGCTATAAAATCTGGAAATGCATTACCCACTTTAACACGTTCATCTAAATCGACCCGTGGTAAACCATCGGATCCAATATAACGTTGTCCGTTTTCATAGCGCCATTTGTAACCGTACAAATCGCCCATTTTATCACCATCCCTTATTTCGGATGTCACACCCGCAAAACCTGAATCAGCAAAAATAAGAGCGTCAATATCATCAGGCAAAGACAATACCTTACCTTCGTTGGTACTCCAATTAAAAATGGTTTCCCATTTAATGCTATCAGTGTTCAAAATAGAATAAGACAGTAACAATTCATGTCCATAAGTTTCAAAGTCACCTGCATTTCTGGTAATTCCTGCTAATCCGGTTGAATATGCAGTACCTACGGTGAATATTTGATTTTTTACACGGGTTTTATAATAGGCATAGTCAATTCGAAGTCTATTGTTGAAAAATCGCAAATCTGTACCAATTTCAAACGATCTATTTTTTTCTGGCGTAATATTGTTATCGCCAATAGTGATATCAGCTCTATAGCCTCCAGCACCACTAAAAGGGAAATTGCTATCAGAAACAAAATACTGACCTACTTGGCCAAATAATGGGCCCTTTCCAACTTCAGCCCACGACCCTCTGAGTTTACCAAAGGTGAAAATATCACTCTCCTTGTCAAGCAACTGATGAAAATCATAAGCTAAACTGACCGATGGATAGAAAAACGATCTGTTTTCTTTTGGTAGTGTAGAGACCCAATCGTTCCGTCCTGTTATAGTCAGGAACAATTGATTTTTGTAGTCCATTTTTAGTTCACCAAATACACCAACGTTTCTTAATTGCGTTACACTCTTGTCGGCAAAAATATTAATGGTGTTGGCAATATCATTAATTCCAGGAACGTTTAAGGTTTCTCCCCGAATCATGGAGTAATCTCTTTTAGAATCTGATATTTGATTTCCTATCGTAAACGTGGTACCAAAGTCTTCTGACCAATCTTTGTCAAAAGACACCAATAAGTTTGATTCCAATCCTAAGAAATTAATGTTTTGATTGACAATAAACCCGCCTACCGCAGCACCGGCATCAAGATCTGGTGCTACAAAACGATTTCTTTGGTCAGAATAATTATCTACCTGGGCTGCATAGGTAACATTGATCCAATCTTTAGGTGCCCAATTTAAAGTAACGTTCCCAACCCATCTGTTGACATCATCCGTCAGAGGGCTTGTTTCCAGTAGATATCTCGGGTTATCAATGATTCCAAATGAATAGTTTCTTTGGGTTCCATTAGGATTGAGATAATCATTTATTGGAAAGGTTGCAGAATAATAAGATAAAGAACTAAATACGGACTTATCACCACCATTTCCACGCTTACCGCCGGCATTGGTGTAACTAATGGACGAATTTATAATGAACTTGTCATTCACCTTATAACCTGCTTTAAATCGCAAGGTCGTTTTACTATAATCAGTATTTGGTAAAACACCTTCTTCATTGTCATTTCCAATAGAAAAATAATAATCAAGCTTGTCATCAGCCCCACTGATATTAAAATCTACTTGAGTATTGATACCTGTTTGAAAGAGGTCATAAGGGTCATAAAAACGATCGCCTGTAAGATCAATCGTTTCCCCATTTACAACGGCACTGTCTGCACTATATTCTGGTCCCCATGAATAAAAGGAAGTGCCACCTAATCTTGTAAATCCTGTTTCTGTTTCAGGGGTGTACATAGTTCTTGGAAGACCACTAAATCCTTCGCGGTATGTTTTTTGTAATTCTGGGGTAGTTTTGATATTCCGCATGGTTGTGGAAGCTGTTATTCCTACTTTAGCTTTTCCTAACTTTCCTTTTTTGGTGGTAATGATAATTGCACCATTTGCTGCTCTTACACCATAAAGTGCTGTGGCTGCCGCTCCTTTCAGTACGTTGTAACTTTCAATATCTTCTGGGTTGATGTCAGAGCCCCTATTGGTAAATGAAAATTGTTCTGAACTACTTGGGGAATTTGAGCCTGCACTTGGTAAGACACTTCCAGAGAATGTGTCATTATCTAAGGCCAAACCGTCGATAATTATCAAAGGTTGGTTGCTTCTATTTGGATTGACAGAGGTAATCCCTCTAATTAAAATATCAATACCACCACCTGATGAGCCAGAGGTTTGGCTGATCTGAACACCAGCAACCCGACCCTGCAATCCCGAAAGGGCATCAGTTTGACCGGTGAGATCTATATCTTCGGTTTTTACTTGGGTTACAGAATAACCCAATTCTCGTGTTTCTCTTTTAATCCCAAAAGCCGTCACCACGACTTCATCCAGAGAACTCGCATCTTCTTGAAGTGTCACATTGATTACGGCTTCAGTAACGGTTCTTTCCACTTTTTTGAAACCTACATAGGAGAAAATCAAAACATCTCCAGAAGAAGCATTGATGGTATAGTCACCATCAAAATTTGTTGTTGCACCCTTAGTGGTGCCTTTTACAAGGATATTGACTCCTGGCATTGGAACATTATTCGCATCAGTAACTACACCGGTCACGGTAATAGTTTGAGCGAATAACATTAAAAGAGCAGAAGTAAAAAAACCAAGTAAGGTGAGGGTAGTTTTTTTTTGCATAATTTGAGTTGTTTTCGTTAGACTAGTATAGTAAATGTAAGAAAATTAATTTAAATTAAATGTTCCTCAGTGTTTTATAGTAATTGTTGATAAATCCTAATTTTTTAATAATGGCATTTTTTCTCTTTGTTTGGACAAATTTGGAAATTATCAACTAACTTTCGGAACCTTATGTTTAAGTTGTTCTTTTTGACATGAAAAAAACCAGTAATTTGAAAAACTTGAGAAATGTGAAAAACCTCAATTCATTAGTTCGTTTTAGTTGGATTGTGATACTTTCCTTGCTGCTTTCTAATTGTAAATCTGCCCAAATATCAAAACACTTGGAAAAATCAATGAGCTCTAATTTTTATGAGCCTCAGTTTACTGGCCTTATGGTTTACAATCCAAGGACAAAGGACACGGTTTTTAATTATAACGCCGAGCGCTATTTTACGCCTGCCAGTAATACCAAGATATTTACTCTTTTTACTGGGTTGCAATACTTGCCCGAACAAATTCCGGCGCTTAAGTATGCCATAAATGGAGATACTTTATTTATAAAGGGAACGGGAGATCCCAGCTTTTTACATCCTTATTTTAAGGATAGTACGGCGCTCAATTTTATAAACAATTATAAAACCGTAAAACTCATTACTGGCAATTATGCAAATGATAAATTCGGTCCGGGTTGGGCCTGGGAAGATTACGATACCTATTACAGTCCAGAGCGTAGTGCCTTTCCTCTTTACGGAAATGTACTGTCCATCTCTAATACAAGTGGTTTGCACACCTATCCAAAATTTCTAAAGGCTCAGACGGATTACACAAATCTGAATAAACGTCGTGATTTTAATGAGAATAACTTCTACTATAAATTGTCGCGAAAAGATACTATTCATGTGCCATTCGTCTTGGATACTACCATGGTTAAACAATTATGGAATGATCTTTTGCCAGGTAAGGTGGAACTTATATCTGATAGTTCTGTGGTTACAGATCAGACGTTATATAGTATTCCTGCGGATAGTTTATACAAGCGCATGATGCATGTAAGTGACAACTTTTTGGCTGAACAGATTTTGATTTTGGCCTCCTCAACGATTTCTGATACATTAGACGCAGATACCATCCGGAAATCCATTCTCGAAAACCAACTTAAAGATTTGAAACAAAAGCCAAAATGGCGAGATGGCTCCGGTTTGAGTAATTACAATCTCTTTACGCCTTTATCTCTTGTTCAGGTTTTGGAGAAGCTTTACATCGAAATACCAAGAGAACGCCTGTTCAATTTCTTTCCTGCCGGCGGGGTTAGCGGGACGCTTAAAAATTGGTACGCTGGAGAAAACGGCCCATACGTATTTGCCAAAACCGGCACCTTGTCTAGCGCGAGTACTTTAAGTGGTTATTTGCTGACCAATTCTGGAGACGTTTTGATCTTTAGCTTTATGAACAATAATTACAACACATCTACCAATAAGGTCAAAGAACATATGCAGGCTGTACTGGAATATTTAAGAGATAATTACTAATTGAAAGCTTTACTTTCCATAATAAATGGCATTCCTAAAATTGCTTTCTTTGGTCTTTAAATCGATCAAGAATCCGTTGACCACCGCATAATCTACACTGCCATCCTTTTGAAGTACAAAATTGGGATTGTTGCCTATGTTCACGTAAAATCCTGGAACTTTTTGATCCTTGTCCAAAATGTTAATTGGAACGGAGATGTCTTTATCCTTTTGCGAAAATTGTGCCAATCTCACATACGTATAACCTGACTTTAAAAGCCCGTAGATGTCCATGGATTCCAGATCTTTTATGGTTTGAACGATTTCAGGATACACTTTTCCTTCGATTAATCGATAACCGGTAGCATCAACAGTTTCGTAACCATAAAACGTGGAGAGATCTCCTTTTTCAACAATGCTGCCCACATTGTAAAAAGTGTCGTAGTTTTTGTCCTGAACCTCCAAATGATTGATTCCTATATCGAGTATATAATCCTTTCCTAAAAGTTTATGGGTAAATCGTTCTATTTTTAAATCGAATAATTTGCGGTCGTTTTGCGGGATTTTCTCATAGTCTTCAATTGAAATGTTTTTATAATCTCCATTGGCAATTGTATAACAAGCAGATAAAATAGATACAAAATTGAGTTTTCTGATTTCTTGTTTTTCGACGTCGTTTTTAAATCCGCCGGACTCAATTAAAATGGCACTTGTTCCCCATTTTTGAATGTTGTCCCCAAATGCACGTGGTTCAAAGTCGTCGTTATAACGCCCCACTTGTCCTGGTGCATACTTTTGGATGATATTGTTCATAAAAACAATGACTTTCATGGCATTTCCACGGACGTCATTGATCTCTTTTTCATAATTATAGGCTGGTGCCAAATAAGAAATGGTGGCAGGTTTAGGTGTGCGTTCGGCATTATAATAGGTGCTTTGATCGTGAAGATTGAAGCCGAAATCGGCATCCAAACTATCGCGGATGCGTTTTAAAATTTGCCCCTCTGGCGATTGGAGCATGAGTGCATCCCTATTGATATCAATCCCCAAGGCGTTACGTCTTGAAAAGATTTCGGCCCCATCCGGATTGAGCATCGGCATAAAGTGGAGCGTCAGTTTACTTAATAGTTCTTCTTTTTCGGTTTTAAAATCGTCGCTATTAAAGAAGTTAAAAATGTCGAAAATGGCTTGGGTTGCGGTAGGTTCATCACCGTGCATTTGAGACCATAAAAAGACATTGATGTCTCCAGTACCAATACTGATCAAACTGATGTTTTTTCCTTTGATACTTTCACCCACTTTTTGAACGGTATAAGCAGGGTTGTTCTTTAACTTGAGAATCAAGGGTTGAATATCCTCATGCTTGATTCGGCGGTTGTCCAAGCTCGGTTCTTTATATTTTGGATAGCTATCGTACAGACTTGTAGTCATATCGCCTACTTGCGCCATACCGGAAAGTGATATGATTGCGCCTATTAAAAAGAATATGGATCTCATGGTTTATCTTTTGTGTTTGTTAAATCAATGTACGTTAATTAAGTGACGCATGATCACCTTAGGATTTTTCGGGTGCTGGTTTTAGATTGAGCTTTTTTGTTCGTCTTCTAACGGCTTCCATAAAATCGTCTCCTGGATCTGTTTTTTTTGTTCTATAGCCATCGTCTGTTTCCAACCAGAACTCATGATCTTCAAATTGAGTGTATTCAGAATGACCAATAAGGTATTCAATAGGATACTTTTCGGTTAAATATTTCACTAACCAAGCATTCGCTCTTATTTGGGCTTTAGTCAGCGGCACATCTTTTGTGCCTCCCACATTTTCCACGCCAATGGCCACGTGGTTTAAACCTATCACGTGTCGTGCCATATGTGTTTCAGGCATTAATCTGTATATGGTTCCATCTAGGTCCACCAAAAACTGCGAGGACACATTCAGTGCGCTTGCGGTGGCAATTTCTGGTCGGCTTGGTAGTTGTGGCTGATTGAACGCTTCAAAGGTTTTTTCCATGGTTGGAATTACTGTATAATGCAGAACAATCATTTTGGGTTCAATGGTAGGAGTGTCTTGCTCTAAACCATAGCGCGTGGCTAAGTATTCTTTGGTAAGCTCAATGCGCTCTTCGTTAAAAACAATTGGTTTGTCTACTATTTCTTTAGAGGTGCCACAGGCATAAAACAATAAGAGGCTGATGCAAAGGAGGGAATATTTCATTATCGTAAATTAGATGGAAATATCAAATTTAACGAAATTATTTGTTACGAGTGAGAATTAAAATACTACCCTCTAAATAAAAAGAAATGCTTTTTCATATCTTCAATTTGTGCATCTTCATTGGTAATGATATAATCGATGGCTTTCGAGGTGAATTCATCACCTTTTTCGGTGAGCGATACGATTTTATTGTCAATGAGAATCATATTGTTTTTAAGCGCCAAATCCAATACGGTTTTGCTTTTTATTTTTTGCCAATTGATATGTTCGTTAAGATGGTTGACATGGCGCTCTTCCACTTCACTATGGTTTTTAAGATGGAGTAAAAAGGTCAGTAACAACACCTCAATGCGTTGACGTTTTTCTCGGTACATTACCGCAATTAATCCCTTGCTCGGGGCGAATAAATAAACAAGAAAGAACACCACGCCAAGCATGGTTGCAATGGAGCCAGCAATGGAGGCGTCAAGCCAATGGGCTACCCAATATCCTGAAATAGCACTAAAAACTCCGAAAAATACGGCGAGTCCGAGCATTTTTTTAAGATCTGTGGTCAGTAAATAAGCACAGGCAGCGGGAGCAATCATCAGTGCAACAACTAAGATAGCCCCAACGGCATCAAAAGCGCCAACGGTTGTAATAGATGCCATAGTCATGAGTCCGTAATGGATGACTACAGGTGAGAATCCTAAGGAGGCGGATAAGCCGGCATCAAATGTACTCACCTTTAACTCCTTGAAAAAGGCGATTAATAATCCGATGGTAGTCATTAAAATGATTCCAATAACCCATAAGGATTTCGGTCCGATATCTGTGTCGCCAACCGTTAATCTATCGAAAGGTGCAAACGCCAATTCACCTAATAGCACTGCGTCCACATCCAAATGGATGTCATTGGCGTTTTTTGCAATCATGATAACACCAATACTGAATAGGGCTGGAAACACCAACCCGATGGCGGTATCTTCTTTTACCAAACCTGTTTTTTGGATGCGCTCTACTAATATAACCGTAATGACGCCTGAAAGCGCGGCCAGTAAAATGAGTAGGGGCGAGTTGAGGTCTTGGGTGATAAAAAAGCCAACGACGAGGCCTGGGAGTATGGAATGGCTAATGGCATCACTGATCATCGCCATTTTACGGAGCACCAAAAAGGTTCCTGGAATGGCACAGGCGATAGCAACCAAACTTGCAATAAGCTGTATTTCAAATTGGGCACTACTCATGTTTTTTGATATTTTGATTGTATAGGTTGGCTGCGGTTTCAAACCCTTCTTCCGTCAGACTCCACATGGTGCCATCTAAAGTCACATAGTTTTTATCGACCAATTTTTGAAGTGTCTTGCGCGTAAACCCTTGAAAATTGTTTAGAATTTTTATAGTATGAGGATGCGAAATATCCTCGTGGGTCTCTGCAATATGATACATAAAAGCCAGTGTTTTTTGAAATTCTAAATCGCGTCTATTCTTTATGAATCGGATTTGACGGAACAACAAACCTCTACCTGGTGAAAAAACGAAAGAAAAAACAACAAATACAGACGCCACAATAACAATTACTGGACCTGTAGAAAGATTATCCTGACTAGCACTGATGGCCGTTCCAAAAACCCCCGAAAAGGCACCGAAAATTGCGGCCAGAAACACCATCTTCCCTAAACTGTTGGTCCATTGGCGCGCCGCTGCAGCAGGCGCCAATAACATGGCGCTCATAAGCACTACGCCAACCGTCTGTAGGCCCAATACAATAGCCAACACAATAAATGAGGTAATGAGAACATCAATGAATTTGGTGTTGAACCCTAAGGTTTTGGTGTAATCGGGGTCAAAAAGCAAAAGTTTGAACTCCTTCCAGAATAGTAACATGACCAACAAGCAAATTCCTGTAATGATCGCCATTAACCAGACATCACTTTCAACCAAGGTGGCGGCTTGTCCGAATAAATATTTGTCCAGTCCGGCCTGATTGGCATTAGGTTGTTTCTGGATGAATGTCAGTAAAAGCATCCCAAATCCGAAGAAAAGTGAAAGAATAAGGCCTAATGCGGTATCCGACTTTAAATGGGTTTTGGTAACGATACCTCTGATCCAAAAAGTGCCTATAAGTCCGCTGACCAAGGCGCCGAGCAGAAGGGTATTGGTGTCTTTTGCGCCAGTAATGAGAAAAGCTAAGGCAATCCCCGGAAGGGCCGCGTGCGAAATGGCGTCACCAAGCAAACTCTGTTTTCGCAATACCGCGAAACTCCCGAGCATACCCGTAACAGCACCCAAAATGGCGGTGCCCAAGGTGATGGTTCGAAGCGTGTAATCACTGAAGACTAAAGAGAAGTATTCTTGTAAGTTCATATCCTATTCCTGCGGAGGCAGGAATCTTTTTTTATTTTATAGTTTTGAATCGTTGCAATGGTTTTCATATGTTTATTTCTCTCAAACCTTTCAGGTTTTTAAAACCTTAAAGGTTCTACTCGATTTCTGTCAACTCCCGCCTATTTTCTTCATTACTATTCATGCGTTGATTAAATCTCTGATTTTATTGATGATCAGACTTCTTTTAATGAGATTAACCAAATGGAACCAGAAAGATTCCTGCATTCGCAGGAAATTTATTTCTGCACACTCACCTTATAGTTAATACCATAGGTTTTGGTCAAATTATCATCGTTAAAAATATCTTTTACAGGACCTGTGGCGATTTTTTTAACGTTCAAAAACGTAACCCAATCAAAATATTCTGGAACGGTTTGCAAATCGTGATGCACAACCACCACTGTTTTTCCTGCTTTTCGCAATTCCTTTAAAATATTGATGATGGCGATTTCTGTGGTGGCATCTACGCCTTGAAAGGGCTCATCCATAAAATAAATAGAAGCATCCTGAACCAAAGCTCTCGCCAAAAATATCCGCTGTTGTTGACCGCCAGAAAGCTGGCTGATCTGTCTGTCTTTAAAGGGGAGCATGCCCACTTTTTCCAAAGCTTCCAATGCGGCTTTCTTTTCCTTGACACCGGGGCGTTTAATCCATCCTAAACTGCCGTAAGTGCCCATCATCACAACATCTAATGCCACCGTAGGGAAATCCCAATCCACACTTCCTTTTTGTGGCACGTAAGCCACATGCGAACGTTGTTTGTGGTAAGGTTCACCATAAATAGTAACACTCCCGGCAATAGGCTTAAGAATGCCCAATATGGCTTTGATCAAGGTCGATTTTCCAGCGCCGTTAGGTCCAACAATAGCCATTAAAACACCTTCAGGAATTTCAAGATCGATATCCCATAGTACAGGCTTGTAATTGTAGGCTACAGTTAAATCGTCCACCTTTACAGCCACAACCCCTGCACCTGCCATGTCGGCAGATAGGGAGGCAGGAGTCTCATCCTTTGAATGTGCGTTTTTAATATTGTTCATTAATTTCATTTTATTTGACTTTTGCCCTGTTTAAAAAATGACGAGTTTGAGTTTGTTGGTCATCTTGTTTTTGAAAATTTGCCAATTCTTAAGTAAAGCAGAAATAGCTTCAAATCTTTAAGAACACTCTGCCATTTGTTTTATTCAGACCAGCAGGGTTTTCCTCCTTCGACGGAGAGGTTGAAACCTTACAGGTCACGGTGACTGCAACTGCAAACTGCCAGCTTATTTCAAGGCATTCACAATCGTATTCACATTATATTTAAACATCCCGATATATGTCCCTTCGGCAGTGCCGGCATTTCCTAAGGCATCAGAATACAAGGTGCCCCCAATTTCGACATGCTGGCTTTTTGAGTTTACCGCCGCCTGAAGTGCTTCAATGGTGCGCCTTGGTACTGAACTCTCCACAAAAATGGCTTTTATCTTATTTTCAATAATAAAGTTAGACAAATTTTGTACATCCTGAACACCGGCTTCTGTAGCTGTTGATAGTCCTTGTAGGCCAACCACCTCAAATCCGTAGGCTTTTCCAAAATAATTGAAGGCATCATGAGCGGTGACCAAAATTCTTTTTTCTTTGGGAAGGGTCTCGATTATGGATTTAATCTCCGCATCCAAAACTTTTAGTTTTTCAAGATAGTTCTTGCCATTTTCTTCAAAGAGATCTTTGTTTTCTGGATCTGCTTCTGACAGTTTTTGCACTACAAAAGTTGTGATGAGTTCCCAATTTTGGACATCAAACCAAATATGCGGATCGTAATTGGATGCAAAATATTCTGAGCCTATTAAGGTGTTTTTATCCAAAGCGTCTGAAACGGCAATAGTTTTAATGTTCTGACGCTCCATTTTTTCAAAAACATCAACCAGTTTCCCCTCTAAATGCAAGCCGCCATAAAAGATCAAATCGGCATTGGCTAATTTAGTGACATCTCCGGCACTGGCTTTATATAAATGCGGGTCCACACCGCTACCCATCAAGCCTTGCACATTGAGTCTATCGCCACCAATTTGGTTCAACAAGTCGGTAATTAAGGTTGTAGTGGTCACAATGTTGAGGTTGCCATTGTCTGGTGTGGTGTTTTTGCACCCAAAAAGACCTAAACAAATTGATAAAGCGAAAACTATTTTTTTCATGAGCCTAAATATAAGTTACGAAATTACTAAAAAAATGAAAATGATAAGTTGATTCTTAGTGATTTCTCGTGTCAATACAAGGTGAAATTTGTAAAGTAATTGATAATCGTATGGTGGTGAAAAGCTAAAAGGTTTATTTAAGTGAACAACAGGCCAATATTAAAGACGCGCTTTAATTTAGACCTGTTGCTGAATAAATACTCACTTAAAATTTTTAGAAATAGGAACTGATTCCAAAATACCAGGAAGCGGTTTGAACGTTTGGATTGTTAAGAATATCGGTTTCCCATTGGTAACGATAATTTAATCGAAGCACGGTTTGTGAGGTTGGTCGAAAACTAATGGCTGGGGTAATTGCAAAGAGATAGTCGCCCATTTCCTGTCCGGTTTGTATAAATTTGCCTTCATTAAAATCGACATAGTCCACACGCGTCGCAAAGTTGAAAGTAGCCTCCTCCCAGTCTAATATTTTGCGTTTAATTATGGGTTGGACAATATCAAAATAATAGCCCCATTGCCTGTTGCCAAATTGTTGGGTATAGGTTTCAGGAACATCCACCCAGACATAGGCCATTTCACCAAAAATTGCAGTTCCGGTGGGCTTGATGACCGTATTAAAATCAAACGCTAATACGTCAACACGTCTTGCTTTTGTGTCCAATTCAAGGCCGTCTTCTTCAAGTTTATTATATCGGCCACCCATATACGAGAAACCTACTTCGCCGAAACTCTTATTGCCAATAGCAAGTTTGGCGGTCGCCAATGGCTGCCCGCTAAAGTTTTCGGCAAATCGCTCTGGATTTTCTTTTGCAGCTGGTAATGAAGTGCGATTAGCCTCATTATCAATAATGGAGGTATCAAATCCGTTGGTCAGATAAGCTTCATACCCAAAAATCCAATTGTCTTTATAGGTTTTACCATACAGTCCAACCCCGACGTTTGAAAATGTACCCGGAAGTAAATCAACTGCTTGATTGGGGCGTTCTACAAATTCGTATTTGGGGCCATCGTGATTTTGATTGAAAGAACCGATAGGATTAACCACGATTCCAGTTCTTAAATTGACCAAAGGATCAAAAGCGATATCAATGGCGGCATATTCTATTTCAATTTCATTTCCACCTTCTGAAAATTCAATTTCCGATAAGAATTTTATTCGTTTGGCGATGGATCCCGAAAGTAAAAGCGACATTCGGCGTGCCTGAAAAGACAGGCCGTCGGTAATGCCATCTTCAACGGCGTACACGGAGTTGGCTTCAAAATATCCGCCTATGGCAATACCAGTATTTCCAACCTGAAAAGAAGGCCTGTTATAATTGGCATCCATACTCAACTTTAAATTTGTCGTGTCAGATGGGGTACGGGTAAATTTTAAGTCTTGAGCTGATACTTCGAAATTAATCAGTAAAAATAGAAGTATAAAAAAGCTTAGTTTAGGATAGATAGATGGTGATATTTTCTGCATCAGTTGTGGTTGTAAAGGTTTGTAAATTTTCGTCTGCTGGACCTGTCATCACAGTCCCGTCATTTGTGAATTCGCTGCCATGACACGGACAGCTGTAGATGCCGCCACCAACATTGAGTTCGCAGCCTCTGTGAGTACATCGCATTAAGGACGTCACATAATTTTCATTATCCGTTCGGTAGAGGCAGAGCGGGAATTTGTAACGACTGGATTGGACCATGACAAACTCTCGTAATTGTTCGGGTTTTTGTGGGTTGATTATAAACTGTGATTTAGCAATGGTAATCACGCCGTTATTTTCATTGGTCACAGCATAATGAATGCCGCCACACGATTGCAAGAGACTTGCGGCAAAAGGTAAACCGACAAGCCCAAAACCGCAGGTTTTTAGAAATTCTTTTCTTTTCATTGCTTATAGTGAATTTAAAAATGCCAATAATTGTTCTTGTTCAAGCGCAGAAAGGCTGACATAATTGTTCTTAGAATTCTCTGCCTCACCACCATGAAGCAGTATGGCTTCTTCTATGCTCCGTGCCCGCCCGTCGTGCATTAAATAAATCTGTCCGCCTTGTGAGTCTGCCGATAAACCAAGGCCCCAAAGTGGTGGCGTACGGTATTCTGAGGTCAATGCATAGCCTTCTGTATAACCGTCATCAAGGCCTGGACCCATGTCATGGAGCAATAAATCCGTATAAGGATGGAATTCTTTATACGACAGAGCCTCAATGGGTGAATAGCTGGTGCGTAGGGTGGGCACGTGGCATGCAGCACATTGGATGTTGTTGAAAATAGCCTTTCCAGCCATGACCTTCGGGTCGTCCTCGTTTCTTGGAAGCGGGGCTTTTAAGGTTTTTAAATAGTGGACCACATCGCCAATAGTACGTTTGGAAACTTCAGGATCATTTGGTAAACCGTCGTAAGGTTCATTAGGTTGGAAAATGGATACGATACCCATATCTTGATTATAGGCATCAACGGTTTGATGTAGAAGATCATAAGTACTCGATTTTTTACCAAAACGGAAAATGTATCGGCCATTTTTTGGAATGCTATTTTCGCGTAAGTTGACGTAATCCGGCGGGTAATTATAGTGCGGACGACCGCTAATTCCGTCGCCATTGACATCATCAGGATCGGCCATGGCCAAAATATCGGCATCACTTACGGCATCCAAATAGCCCAAACCTGTAACGGCGGGTCCAATAAACAAACTAAATGGTGCCCCTTCTGGTAATACTTGAGGTTGATATCCTGGGATAGCCTTGTTTTGTAATTGGTTGCGTTTATCGCCAAAAGTAGCAAACGGATTCCCTAAACTATCGCTTTGACCAAATCTGATAAAGCCGTTAAAAGGATGTCCTTTCCCATCCCCAGCGTGGCAGGCAGCACAATGGTTGCCAACAAAAACAGGACCCAGTCCTTTTTCAACTGTAAATATCTCATCGTTAAAAGCGATATCACCATGTAGGAACTGTATCTGTTCTTGAGTGGTCAGGCCTTCAATAGGGCCGTCCAATAATTGATTCTCTTCAGGTTCACGAGGGGCGTAAAAGTCATTGAGGCTCTCACATGATAAAGTGATCATGGAAAGTACCACAGAACTCATAATAAAAAGCAGTATTCTGTTTTTCATGTTGCTAACAATAAATTTATATCTATCAAATAAAAAGTTTAGACAAAGCTAAATAATCTTTTTGTCTAAAAAAAATTTATATTTGTCATTAATTATTATTGACTATGACCTTTGCCGAAGAAAATTACTTAAAAGCCATTTACCACCTCGAAAATCAAACGCCTAATGAGGTTTCTACCAATGCGTTGGCTGAAGAGATGCAAACCAAAGCCTCTTCAGTAACTGATATGATCAAGAAATTGGCAGATAAAAACATGGTTGTTTATATACCCTACCAAGGCGTCACTTTGTCTCAGGCCGGACGCGCTCATGCCGTAAAAGTGGTTCGGAAACATCGGTTATGGGAAGTATTCCTGTTAGAAAAACTCAACTTTTCTTGGGATGAGGTTCATGATGTTGCCGAACAACTGGAACATATCAAATCAGAAAAACTAACCGATAAGCTTGATGAGTTTTTGGATTTTCCGAAAGTGGACCCACACGGAGATCCTATTCCTGATAAACAAGGCAATTTTGAAACCATCGATAAAATAAGCCTTTCTGATGCCCAGGAAGGTCTGTCTTACGTGTGTATTGGGGTTCATGATAGCTCGAGCGACTTCTTAAAGTATTTGGACGCGAATCATATCAGTCTTGGTACGACTATTGAAATTATCCATAAAGAACCTTTTGATAATTCTGTAAAGATCAAATTCAATGACGTTGAATTGGTAGTTTCAGAAAATGTGGCTAAAAACCTGTTCTTACAGGAATCTTAGCCTCTTTTATATTTTATCAGCTAAAATAGGACAACTCAGATTTTCTTATTCCCGTCATTTTAAAATTCAGTAACTTGGGCTTTCAAATTTAATTCTATTTGTATGGTCCGTTTCTTTAGTCTCTTAGTAAGCCTTTTTAGTCTTCAATTTGCCCTTGCGCAAACGCAGAAAATACCTTTTCAGCCCATGGATGTCTTCGCATTGGAGTGGGCTACTGATCCTCAGATTTCTCCTGATGGTACGCAGATTGTTTACAAAAGAAATGGGTTTGACATCATGAAGGATAATGCCAACGGGAATCTATGGATTATCAATACTGACGGCACTTCGCATCGTAAATTGACCTCAAGGGAAGTCAGTGAATCACAAGCAAGTTGGTCGCCAACGGGAGATCGTATAGTGTTTTCAAGTACTACAGATGAAGGCTCAGAAATATATATGTATTGGACAGCAACAGGTCAAATTGCAAAAATTTCGCAATTGGAAAAATCGCCAAGTTCCTTAACCTGGTCGCCTGACGGGAAATGGATTGCTTTTACGATGTTTATTTCAGAAAAACCACCTGTTGTAGCCAAATTACCAGAAAAACCAAAAGGTGCCAAATGGGCGGAATCGGCACGAATTACCGACCGACTCAAACATGAAGCTGATGGCAGTGGCTATATGGAACCCGGATTTACCCATGTTTTTATAATCCCTGCCGAAGGTGGTACCGCCAGACAATTGACCAGGGATAATTACAGCCACCGTGGAAATCTGTCCTTTTCTCCAGATGGGAAAGAGATTTATTTTTCTTCCAACCGATTTGAAGATTGGGAATACCGATTTAGAAATAGCGAAGTTTATAAAGTGAATGTTGATACCCAACAAATAACCGCATTGACCTCTCAAGATGGACCGGATCATTCGCCTCAGGTATCGCCTGACGGAAAAACGGTAGCCTATCTGGGGTTTGAAGATCGTGTTCAGGACCATCAAAACACCTTATTGCATTTGATGAATAGCGACGGCAGCAATAAACGCATCATTTCTTCAAATTTTGATAATAGTGTTTCTGATATTACTTGGGATTCAAATGGCAAAGGCCTGTATTTTATGTATGACGAAAAGGGCAATTCTAAAATAGGCCATATTACAACTTCAGGGAAAATCACAAAACTGGCCGACAATGTTGGCGGAACAACCATAGGAAGGCCTTATGCCTCTGGATCCTATTCAGTATCGCAGAATGGGACTTTGGTGTACACCCAAACCCGTCCAGAATATCCAGCGGAGTTGGCGGTCATCCAAAATAAAAAAGAGTCGCGGTTAATTACCAATTTAAATGCCGATGTGCTTGCTTTCCGTGAGTTAGGCAAAACAGAGGAAGTTTGGTACAAATCGACTTTTGATGGCAGGGACATTCAAGGTTGGATTGTCAAGCCTCCCTTTTATGATGCCTCTAAAAAATATCCACTGTTAGTGGAAAATCACGGCGGTCCGATTTTGAATTATGGCGACCGATTTACGGCTGAAATCCAGTTGTTCGCTGCTGCAGGCTATGTGGTGTTTTATCCAAATCCGCGAGGAAGCACGAGTTACGGTGAGGAATTCGGGAATTTATTAAAGAATAATTATCCGGGACAAGATTATAATGATGTGATGGATGGTGTGGATTATCTGGTTGAAAAAGGTATTGTAGATAATGATAAATTATACGTGACAGGTGGCAGTGCCGGCGGAATCATGACCACTTGGATGATTGGAAAGAACCATCGCTTTAAAGCTGCCGCTGTAATAAAACCTGTGGTCAATTGGATCAGCAAAACCTTGGTAGCCGACAATTATTATGGCTATGCCGAAAAGCGCTATGAAGGACAACCTTGGGAGAATTTTGAAACCTATTGGAAATTCTCACCTATTTCCTTGGTGGGTAATATAGAAACCCCAACGATGGTCATGGTCGGGATGAACGATTTAAGAACCCCACCAAGTGAATCAAAACAGCTATACCACGCTTTAAAACTTAGAAAAGTAGAAACGGTTTTAGTCGAAATTCCCGAGGCCTATCATAATATCGCGCAACGACCAAGTAATTTGATCAGCAAGGTGGCGCATATTTTGGCTTGGTTTGAGAAGTATAGGTAGGACTGAAAAATGAAGAAAGAAAATAGAGAAAAGAAAATAGAATAAAGAGACAAGATTCAGGAACCAAGACTTGGGAGGTTTGTACGTCCCTGATATAGGTTGACCACTTAAAGCGTGGAAAACTATGAAAGCAAATGTACGGAGTATCCGCAAGCAGCGTAAATACTCAATTGAATTTAAGAAAAAGATTGTTGCAGATTTTGAAAGTGGTAAGTATAGTGTGCCTCAATTAGAGAAGCTGCATGGTGTTGGGAATTCTACAATCTATAGTTGGATTTATAAATTCTCTACCTTTAACGAACAAGGATTTAGAATTATAGAGATGAAGGACAGCAGCAACAAAAGGATGAAAGAACTCGAAGCCCGTGTAAAGGAGCTTGAGAGAACTGTAGGCCGCAAGCAGATAATGATTGATTATCTAGAAAAGATGATGGAGATTGCCAAGGATGAACTTGACATCGATATCAAAAAAAACTTCGGCACCCCACAATCAACTGGTTCCGGGAGAACAAACAAAAAATGAGTTTTTCCCTGAACAGTCTCTATAAAGAGGTCGGTCTGAGCAAACAGGCCGTTGCCCAGTACGGCACTAGGCAAAAGATCTTTGATAGCAAAACAGCACAGCTGGTCCTTGAAGCAGACGAACTGCGGGAGGACCATCCAGGTTGTGGGGTTGAGAAAATGTACTATACACTTAAACCCAACTTTATGGGAAGGGATCGGTTTATAGAACTTATGATGGAACTTGGGTATCGTTTGAAGCGTAAAAAGAACTATAGAAGAACAACTATCGCTTCAAAGATCTATTATCCCAACCTTATAAAAGGAATGAAAATTGACCGTCCATCAATGGTATGGCAGTCTGATATTACCTATATACCCATTGGGGACAGACACTATTACGCTGTTTTTATAATAGATGTCTATACCAAGAAGATTGTAGGCTATAAGGTCTCTGAAAACATGAGAGCACAGGCGAATATGGATGCCTTAAAGATGGCGTTGAACGAAAACGAGGCTCCTTTGTTCCATCACAGTGACAGAGGAAGTCAATATACCTATAAAGAGTACATCAGCCTTCTAAAGGACAATGGGAGTCAAATAAGTATGGCACTCAACGCACAGGATAATGCTTTTGCTGAGCGTATCAACAGAACCATAAAAGAGGAATATTTGAATCATTGGAAACCTAAGGACTTCGGTCAATTAAAAAGAATGACAGCAAAAGCAGTAAGGAATTATAACAGTAAAAGATTACATAATAATAACGACAGAATGAGTCCTGAAAGGTTCATAAAACAATTTTCTGTTTTGAGGCATCAAGAAAGGAAATTGATGACTATTTTTAACAATGAAAATTAATTAAAAACGGTCAACTCTAATCAGGGAAGTTCA
>NZ_JALKAU010000047.1:0-32767 GCF_023015735.1 Gelidibacter sp. F63206 | reverse complement strand
GAGTGGGAGAGAGGATCAAGCCCTGGGTTGTTCTGCTCTCAATGTTGATTTTTTGCAACATCGGAAAACCAAACGCAGCAGTTTTACCAGTTCCTGTTTGCGCTAAAGCCACTAAATCAGTGTCTTGATCTAATAAAATTGGAATTGCTTTTGCTTGGACATCACTTGGCGTAATAAAGCCAATGTCAGTAATAGCCCGTAATAGGTCATCATTAAGACCTAAATCTTGGAATGTGTTCATTCGATTTAATAAGTATTTGATTATGTTCTTTTGGTGTTACAACAGAAGCGAATCGACATACTAAACCTAAACCTCCAGTAACACATCCTCACCTTGAGGAAATTTTACAAGGTGCAAAGGTACAATTTAATTTATTACAATTCCTAATTGTTAAGCGATTGATTTGTAGTAAACTATAGGGAATTCAAAAATTCGACGAGCTGATTTATAGCAATTCCTCGATGTCCAATACGATTCTTCTCTTCTAAAGAGAGTTCCGCAAAAGTTTTATGATAGCCTTCGGCTTTAAAGATTGGATCATATCCAAACCCATTTGTGCCACTTTTATTTTTAGTAATCTCACCTTTGCAAATACCTGTAAATTGGTGCTGATTGCCTTGAAGTTCCAATGCGATAACAGTTTTAAACCGTGCCTTTCTATTGTCCGAATGCTTAAGGTTTTCAAGAAGTTTTTGAATATTGTCTTCTGAATTTCGCTGTTCGCCGGCATATCTAGCGGAATAAACGCCTGGCGCTCCATTAAGGGCTTCCACTTCCAAACCGGTATCGTCAGCAAAACAATCATATCCATAATGCGATTTAATATATGACGCTTTTTGGATGGCGTTGTCTTTAATGGTGTCTTGGGTCTCTGGTACATCTTCAAAACATCCTATGTCTTCAAGGCTTAATAGCGTGATGCCTTTAGGAATTAAGCTTTGGACTTCATGGAGTTTGTTAAGATTGTTGGTGGCGAAAACGAGTTGCATGATTCAGAATTTGAGCTACAAAAAATTATTAACGAATTTCAGTTTGAAATAAATTCCAAAAATAAATGAATTTATTTTAATTAATCGGTGCTGTGAAAAAGGGTTCATAATGATTAGCATTTTTAATAAGTAGATATAGTTGTTTGGAGTTTTGCTTTTAAATCAAAAAAAACGAGATTCATTATCAAAATATAGCTATTCACATCATTCTATTGAAAATTTAATACATATTGTTCTAATTTAGAGGATATAATTCAACAATAACCAGTGGTTTGGAAGTGAAAATTTATTCATTAATTAAAAACGAAATATTATGAAAACTTTAATTATTATTTTACTGCTCGTACTTGGTACGACGGTAAGTCAGGCACAACACGTAACACATTTGGATGAAGTAAAGGTTGTTAAAACAGCTCTAAAGTCTAAATTCATTAAAGGAAATAATGAAATCATAATTAAAATTGAGAACGCTAATGTCCTCGAATTTACGAAAAATCCCATTGCTTTTATGTACAACCATTTTGACGTTCAGAATTTTATTTCTGAACTGGATCTTGATAAATTTGACAGATATGTAGTGACCTTAAAAAGTAAAGACGGCTATATGGTTGCGAAATTTGATTCGGACGGCGAACTTTTAAATACGAGACAAAGTTTTAAAAACATCCTTTTGCCATATGATATGAGAATCGAACTCTACAAATCATATAAGGGATGGACTATGACAAAAAACAAATATAATGCGACTACAAAAGGTGAAATTCTTAATAAGGAAATCTATCGCATCTCTTTTCGAAAAGGTAACCAAAAACAAAATGTAAAAATAAATAGCAACAATGACGGAGTTATGGTGGTTAGTAACTAACCGTAAGAGAAGATTAAAAATGAAGTAGGTCATCAAACCAATTAAATTTGTTCTGATGACTTCTTTTTATTATTAATCATAAACTTGCGAGAAATTATAATACTCATAAAATGACATTAAGAATTATGCGATTTTATTAATAAATTTTAGTTTTTATTGAGTATTTTGTAGAGGCAGACATTTCAAATTTTTAGATTATGAAAGCACTTGTTGTAGATGATGAAGAACTGGCTCGAAAAAGGCTAACAAAATTATTGGAAGCAGTTGCAACAATAGACGTTATTGGCGAATGTTCCAACGGAAAAACCGCCATTAACAGTATAAATCAACTCAAACCTGACCTGTTGTTTTTGGATATTAACATGAAAGACATGAATGGCTTTGAAGTACTTCAAAAAGTAAAGATTACACCTAAACCTATCGTGGTATTTGTAACCGCTTATGATAATTACGCTTTAAAAGCTTTTGATGTAGATGCTTTTGATTTTCTTTTAAAACCCTTTAAGGATCAGCGCTTTTTCCAAACGATAGATAAGGTTTTAAAAATCTCAAAATCAGAGACAGATTTAAATTTCGAGGCTCGTTTTATTGAATTGTTCAAATTGTACAACAAAAAACTTGATCGAAAAGAATTGGCCAATAAGATCCTGATAAAACAGGGTAACAAAACCGTCCTGGTTGATCCTTTAGATATCATGTACATTACCGCTTCGGGTTATTATGTGGAGATATTTATTGAGGGTAAAAAATTTGTGTTGCGCGAAACACTAAAAAAACTTTGCAAGAGTTTGGATAAAAGTATTTTTTTTAGAATCCATAGGTCGAGTATTGTCAACTTGAATCACGTCAAGGAAATTGTTCATTCTGATTTTTCTGAAATTGATGCGAGAATGACGGACAATAGACTGTTGCATGTCAGTAAATCTCATAAAGTAGATTTTTTAGAAATGATCGGAATATAATGAGCTTTTTTAAAAATAAAAACAAATATATTGATCTAAAACTGGTTTTGGTTTTAGCAGGTTTTTATGCACTGTTCGATTTGGTTCTCATTTCCAAAGTGCTTTATATGAGATGTTTTGGAGAAGAGAAATCTTACTTTTCATGGTTTGATTTTTTTGTTTACAACTTGCTTGCCGATTATATTATCGTCGTCAGTTTTATGATCTTAATAGCAATAAGCACAAAGCGACTGCTTATTAAGCATTATTCATGGGTGAAAATCATTTCCATCCATATCATCTTTTCAATATTAATAGGCTTGGTTATTAGGTTGACAATAGATATCCATGCCTTATTAACCGGGATGGTCACCTTCGAAAAATACGAAGTTCGAAGTAGTATTTATCGGTTCATGTATGTCATCGATTTAAATTTTCTCATCTATTTTGCGATGGTTTCAATTATCTACTCGTATTACTATCTCAAGCAATTTAAAAAAGCCGAAAGTAAACAACGTCAGTTAGAAATGCAGTTGGTGAATACGAGGATGAAAATGCTATCATCGCAATTACAACCGCATTTTCTGTTCAACACGCTAAATTCCATTGCAGTATTGACGGATATTGATGCAGGAAAGGCCAAAGATACCATTGCTGATTTGAGCAGTTTTTTAAGGGAAATACTTTACGACAACGATAGAAACACCATAAGTCTTGAAAAAGAACTTCGCGTGCTTGAATACTATCTAAATATACTCAATATTCGGTTTTCGGATCATCTACTTATAACTAAAGAAGTTGATGATTCTCTACTTTCAAAGAAAGTTCCAGCATTATTGCTGCAGCCTATTTTGGAAAACTCTATTAAACATGGATATTCCTATAATCATACCGATTTAGAAATACACATAAAAATTTATGCAGAAGATAAAAAGCTGGTAATTATGGTCCAAAATAATGGGGAAACGATGAATTTCAGTCATAAAGAATTATTGCAGAAAGGAATGGGGTTATCAAATATAAATGACCGATTGAGCAATCTTTATGGAAATAATTATTTTTTTGAAGTCAGAAATAAGAAGGATAAAGATGGCGTTGAGGCTGTGGTTAAAATTCCTATGGACCCATAATTTGAAATCTAACCAATTGGATTGAATAGTGGTTATTAGAGTTTGTTGATCCTTTGTTTGAATAAAGGTTTGCCTTGCAGATCAATAGACCTTTGAAAACACCATTCCCATAGTTGTTTTTTATGAGCAGCGATTCCAAAATCCTAAAAAGTGTTTTATGTTTATTTTATGATTAATGTCATTGAACCTTTGGCTTTAAACCCGTAATTTGGTCTTATAACATAAATATCATAATTATGACAATAAACATTCAATTTGTAAATTTAGATCATAGCGATTCACTTGCTGAACATACTACTGAAAGATTAAAAAAAATGGCTGAAAAATATGATTGGCTCATCAATGCCGATGTGTTTTTTAAAGAGGAAGGTACCAATCCTGAAAAAGGAAAGATTTGCAATATTAAATTAAGCCTGCCAGGAAACCATATTTTTGCCACTTCTGATGAGAAGAATTTTGAAATGGCGGTTAAAGAAACTATCAGCGATTTGGTAATACAACTGAAAAAGAGAAAACAGACGTTTATGGCGCATTAGAAGTAGGTATGAGGGATTAGTGGTGAGAGGAGTAAGTTCAGAGTTATCAGTTATGAGTTCAGAGTTAAAGATTAAATTTTGAATTTTAACTTTTTCTTCAACAAGAAACTTACCTGTTACCGATGATGATAAGGTTCATTCCTTAAAATGGTAAAAGCGCGATACAATTGTTCGATCATGAACAAACGAATCATTTGATGGGAAAATGTCATTTTAGACAATGATATTTTCCCATTTGCTTTTTGATAGACCTCTAGTGAAAATCCGTAAGGACCACCAATGACAAATACCAATTGTTTGATACCCGAGTTCATGTGTTTTTGTAGGTAATCGGAAAAGGCGACAGAATCGTATTGTTTTCCATTTTCATCCAATAAGATCAGAATATCTGAGTTGCTAAGCTTGGCCAAAATTAGCTCGCCTTCTTTTTGCTTCTGCTGTTCTTCGCTTAAGTTCTTGGCTTTTTTTAGATCGGGAATGATCTCGAATTCAAATTTAATATAGAATCCCAAGCGTTTTTGGTAGTCGTCAATGAGCAGTTGTAATTGAGGATTGTCGGTTTTACCAATGGCTAAAAGTTTTATTTGCATGGCGTAAATTTACAAATTTGTTGCGATATGTAATTTCAGTTTTGGAATTTGAGTATTTCAATTTTCAATTAGTATTTTTACATTAAATATTCCTGAAATGATTTCACAAGAACAATTCAATATAGAGATAGAAGGTATTATTGCTAATGCGGTTAGAGAAGATGTTGGAGATGGCGATCACAGCTCTCTGGCGTGCATCCCTGCTTCAGCACAGGGTAAAGCAAAGCTTTTGGTCAAAGATGACGGCATTATTGCCGGTGTTGCTTTTGCAAAACGTGTCTTTGAGTATATCGATAACAACTTAAAAGTAGAAACCTTGGTTGACGATGGGGCTGAAGTGAAATATGGCGACATTGTGTTTTATGTTGAGGGCGCATCGCAATCCATTCTTAAAGCAGAACGTTTGGTTTTAAATGCGATGCAGCGGATGAGTGCGATTGCAACAAAAACTAAGACTTTCGTGGATTTGTTGGAAGGGACCGGAACCAAAATACTGGATACTCGAAAAACAACACCGGGGATCAGGGCGCTCGAAAAATGGGCGGTTAAAATTGGAGGCGGCGAAAATCATCGGTTTGCCTTATATGATATGGTCATGTTGAAAGATAATCACATCGATTTTGCGGGCGGAATCACTAAAGCCATTACCAAGACGAAAGCCTATCTAAAAGAAAATAATTTAGACCTGAAGATTATTGTGGAAGCTAGAAATCTTGATGAAATAAAAGAAATTCTCGAAAACGATGGTGTTTACAGAATTCTGATTGATAATTTTAATTATGCCGACACCAAGAAGGCTATAGCCCTTATAGGGGATCAATGTTTAACCGAATCGTCTGGCGGGATCAATGAGGACACAGCAAGAGAGTATGCTTTATGCGGCGTGGATTATATATCTTCTGGGGCTTTGACGCATTCAGTGTATAATATGGACTTGAGTTTAAAAGCCGTTTAAATGTCTGAACAAACAGATGACAATATTGAGAATGAAATCGAGGACAAACTCGAAAAAATCCCTGTTCTAAAATATTTCATCAAACTTTTAAAAAAAATTAAACTACCTGCTTTAGAGGGGTTGACCTTGTATTATTTTCTAAGACTTTATGGTAAGGGAATTATAAAAGGAGCAGTAACAAGTAGGGCCAGTGCCATTGCGTTCAGTTTTTTTACAGCCATATTTCCTTTTCTATTGTTCATAATTATTCTCATTCCATATATTCCCGTCGCAGGCTTTGAATATGAGTTTAAGGGTTTTCTGAATTCGGTCTTGCCGCCTCAAACCTCTGATTTCTTTTTTGACAATATTTTTCAGAACATTTACACTAAAGCAAGTGGCGGATTGATTTCAACAGTATTTTTATTGTCGATTGTCTTAATGGCAAACGGGATTAGTGCTCTTTTTTCTGGATTTGAAAGTTCATACCATCAGCAATTGACGCGCAGTGTGGTCAAACAATATTTATATTCCATGTTTGTGGCGCTTATTTTGGTCCTTTTGCTAATCATAACCATTGCTGTTATAGGATATTTCCAAATTTATGTCATCCAAAAAGTGCTTTACTATATGGATAGGCAGGGTTACGAAACCTATGAAGAAGGCTTGCTTATGGTAGCCGCGGCCAAATATATATTTTTCGTGATTATGGTCTATATCGCTACGGCCACTCTGTATTATTTTGGCACCCGAGAAGGTAAAAACTCGAAGTTCTTTTCAGCAGGTGCATTGTTGACAACCATCCTGATTATTGTGTTTTCTTATTTATTCGGAATCTATGTCACTTATTTCTCAACTTATAATGAGTTGTATGGCTCAATTGGCGCCCTATTGATTTTGTTATTTTATCTTTGGCTGAACTCCAATATTCTACTATTGGGATTTGAATTGAATGCTACCATAAGGTTGTTGAAGAAATTTAATCGTCAAAAGCAAATTGCCGAAGAGCAATCCTAATTTATGCCATATTTTATAGACGTCATACTTCCCATTCCGCTTGAGCGGCTTTTTACCTACAGGATCACCCAGGCTGAATCAGAGTTTTTGAAAGCCGGAATGCGGGTGGCGGTGCCCTTTGGTAAGAGTAAAATTTATACGGCATTGGTGTTTGAGGTGCATCAGCAGCAGCCCATGGCCTATGAAGCCAAAGAAATTCACCAAATCTTGGATGACGCACCTATCATCACCCAAACACAGTTGACCCATTGGCAGTGGATTGCAGAGTATTATCTATGTACTTTAGGCGATGTGCTAAGGGCGGCATTGCCCAACTCTTTTTTGTTGGAGAGCGAAACTATCATTACTAAAAACAATGAGAAAATCATTATTGATACCGATTTAAAGGATGAGGAGTTTTTGGTGTATGAGGCGCTACATCATCAGTCGTCTCTAAAGCTCCAGGATTTGATCAATATTCTCGATAAAAAGAATGTGTTTCCTGTCATCAATTCATTGTTGGATAAAGATGCCATTGTACTTCAGGAGGAAGTTTATGAAAAATACAAACCAAAATTGGTACGGTATGTCAAGTTGAATGCCCAATATTCGGAATCTGAGAATTTACAAAATTTGTTGGAAGAGTTAAGCAGGGCACCAAAGCAAAGGGACGTGATTATGACCTTGTTTTCAATTTCAGCCCAGACAAAAAAACCGGTCAAGGTTTCTGATTTGTCGGATGCTAGTGGAGCCTCTTCGTCAATAATCAAAATCTTGATCGATAAGGAGATTTTAGAAGAGTACCATTTGCAGGAAGATCGTGTAGTATATACAGGAGAGGAAAATGAAGCTTCAAAGACCTTGAATTCCTATCAAGAGAAAGCACTCGAAGAAATCCAACAATCGTTTGAGAAATTCAACATCACCTTACTTCACGGGGTCACCTCCTCCGGTAAAACAGAGGTTTATGTCAAACTCATTGAAGAGGTGATTGCCAAAGGAAAACAGGTGTTATATTTACTTCCTGAAATCGCTTTGACCTCTCAGTTGGTCAGCCGGTTGGAAACCTACTTTGGAGGTAAAGTTTCGGTGTATCATTCCAAATATTCATCACACGAAAGATTTGAACTTTGGAACAATGTCATGCAGAATCAACCTAAGGCGCAGATTGTGTTGGGCGCACGGTCGTCTATTTTCTTACCGTTCCACGATCTCGGTTTGGTCATTGTTGACGAAGAGCACGAAACCTCTTTTAAACAATTTGATCCTGCACCAAGATACCATGCGCGAGATGCAGCCATAGTATTGGCCTCACTTTTTAAAAGTAAAACCTTATTGGGCTCAGCAACTCCAAGCTTGGAGAGTTATTACAATGTCAAACAAGGGAAATACGGTTTGGTGGAAATTACGCACCGATTCAATGATGTATTGATGCCAGACATTGAGTTGGTTGATATTCAGGACAAGAGAAAACGCAAGCGGATGACAGGGCATTTCAGCGACCGCTTGATTGAGGAGATGACGGAGGCTCTTAGAATGGGGCATCAAATTATTCTATTTCAAAATAGACGCGGATTTTCTCCTATTGTGGAATGTACCACCTGTGGTCATGCGCCACAATGTCCTAATTGCGATGTCAGTTTGACCTTTCATCAGTACAAGAATCAGTTGCGTTGTCATTATTGTGGGTATTATACCGCCATGCTCAAAAACTGTATGGCTTGTGGTAGTGTGGAATTGGACAACAAAGGATTTGGCACGGAGCAGGTACAGGAAGAGGCCCAAGAGCTCTTTCCAGAACACAAAGTTGGACGGATGGATCTTGATACCACAAGGGGCAAATTTGGATACGACAAAATCATTACGACTTTTGAACAAAAGGAGATTGATATTTTGGTTGGTACCCAAATGCTGACCAAAGGGCTGGATTTTCGAAATGTTAAATTGGTGGGCATCATGAATGCCGATAATATGCTCAATTTCCCTGATTTTAGGGCTCTTGAGCGTAGTTTTCAATTGATGTTGCAAGTAGCAGGTAGAGCTGGGCGTACAGACGAAAGAGGAAAGGTGTTGATCCAAACCTATAATCCGCACCATAGAATTTTACATCAAGTGTCTACCAATAATTATGCAGAGATGTATATGGAGCAGATGGATGAGCGCCATAATTTCAAATACCCACCCGTTTACAGGTTGATCAAGATTACCTTAAAGCACAAAGACTTCAATAAAGTTAATATTGGCGCCGAATGGTATGCCGCAGGCTTAAGGCAGGTGTTTAAAAGCAATATCTTAGGTCCTGAATTCCCGCCAATTTCAAGGATTAGAAATCAGTTTCATAAAAACATCCTTGTTAAGATCCCGCCTCGGCAATCGCTTTCAAAAACAAAAAAAGCCATCGTTAAAATTAACAATAGCTTTTTGGGCATTAAGGAATTTAGGTCGGTTAGGGTGATTCTAAATGTCGATAACTTTTAGTGAGATAGAAATTTGGAACAAATTTCGTAATCGAACTAATCCCGCTCCTTGGCGGGATCTCTTCTTGTGTTTGCTTTAATCGTAATCGAACCATTCCCTCTCGATTCTTCGAGATGGTGGTGCACTTGCCGATTAGATATTATTTAACGCATCCACAAGTTCTGTCTTTTTATTCCTACTCAGTGGAATTTCATAAGCACCAACTTCAACATTCTTACTGTTAAAGCGGTCCACCTTGTCCAAATTGACAATGTAGGATTTGTGGATTCTTAAAAATTTTCCTTCAGGCAGTTCTTGCTCAAAGGCTTTCATGGTTGAAAGTACAACCAGGCTGTTCTCTTCAGTGACCAGTTTAACATAGTCGCCAAGAGCTTCAATCCATTTGATGTCCTTAATATAAACTTTACGTTTTTTAAGATTGCTTTTAACAAAGATGTGCTCGCCGTCAGCTTCATTGAAATCGAGTTTCAATTTATGCTGTTCAAGAGCTTTATCTACAGCGGTATTAAAACGCTCTCTAGTGATTGGTTTTTGTAGATAATCGGTAGCATCATAGTTAAAGGCTTTAAACGCGTACTCCGTTTTACCAGTAACAAAAATAATTTGAGGTTTGTTGTTGAGTACGTCAAGTAGCTCAAAACCATTTAGAACTGGCATTTCAATATCCAAGAAGATGAGATCTACTTTATGGGTATTTAGACCGTTTTTGGTTTCAAGTGCGCTACTATATTCTGCAATAAGGTTAAGTGATGAATGATTTTCAATTAACTTTACAATCGATAAGCGTTGTATCGCCGAGTCATCAACTACTACACAGTTTAAAGTCATAACATTTGATTTATTTAGGTTAAGATATCGACAATAGTACGAAAAATTCGGACAAAAACCAAATAACATCGATAAAGCGTGAAATTTAACATTATTTTAATTGATTGAAATTAGGCTGAAAATTACTTAAAATATAGTTGTCAAAACCATAAATAATGGTTATTTTTGCAGCCATTTTTAATTATTAAATATACATTATATGAATCATTATGAAACTGTTTTCATCTTAAATCCCGTTTTATCTGAAACCCAGATAAAGGAAACAGTAGAGAAATACGAAGATTTTCTTGTTTCTAGAGGAGCGAAGATGATATCCAAAGAAGATTGGGGCTTAAAAAAATTGGCCTACCCAATCCAAAACAAAAAAAGTGGCTTTTACCACTTATTTGAGTACACCGTAGATGGTGAAGTCATCAATCCACTAGAAGTAGAGTTTAGACGTGACGAGCGTTTTATGCGTTATTTAACAGTGAAATTGGACAAGCATGCTATTGCATGGGCTGAGAGAAGAAGAACTAAACTTAAACAAAAAGCGTAATTATGTCATCAATAGAACAACAAGCTAAAGGAAAGAAGGATGGTGAGATCAGATATTTGACACCATTGAATATTGACACAAGTAAAACGAAAAAATACTGTCGTTTCCAAAGGTCTGGTATCAAATATGTCGATTATAAAGACGCCGATTGGTTATTAGGTTTTGTTAACGAGCAAGGTAAATTGTTGCCAAGACGTTTGACGGGAACCTCGTTAAAATATCAAAGAAAAGTATCTGTAGCGGTTAAGAGAGCGCGTCACTTGGCGTTGTTACCTTATGTAGCAGATTTATTAAAATAATAAAAACATAACTATGGAACTTATATTAAAACAAGACGTTGAAAATTTAGGATTTAAAGACGATGTTATAACGGTTAAGAACGGTTATGGTAGAAATTATTTAATTCCTCAAGGATTAGCGATAATGGCAACGGTTTCAGCTAAAAAAGTATTGGCTGAAAATTTGAAACAACGTGCCTATAAAGAAAAACAAATTATTGAAGAAGCTCAAAAGCAAGCTGAGGAGATAAAAGCCTTAGAAATTAAATTGACTTCTAAAACGAGTGCTGGTGCAACTGCAGGAGACAAAATATTTGGTTCAATTACCAATATTGACTTGGCAAATGCATTGAACAATGCTGGCATTTCTGTTGACAAAAAGTATATCGCCATTACAGGTGGTAATATTAAGCGTTTAGGTCAATATGATGCGGTCATCAGACTTCACAGAGACGTAACCGTCGATATGACTTTTGAAGTTATTGCAGAAGCTTAAAATTCAAAATAAATATTTAAAAAGCCTCAATCCTTTATCGGAATGAGGCTTTTTTCATAAATGGAAATCTATGATTTCTTTATAAAGTAGACTACTGTTATGGGATATTTGGTCAGAATATTTTGTCTAAATAGCTCAACAATTTTTAATTTGATAGTTAAGAGATTTCCGCCTTCGTGGAAATGAAACATTTATTTTATGAAATATACAAGACTCACTAAAGAACAATTTGAAGAATTGCATCAAGAATTCATTAACTTTTTGGCAACACAATCCATTACCGCTGAGGAATGGGCCGACATTAAGGCTAATAAACCTGAAGTTGCAGAGGAAGAACTCGATGTGTTTAGCGATTTGGTTTGGGAGGGCGTTTTAAAAAAAGTGGTCTATTTAGAACATATTTCACCACAACAAATGCATTTGTTCCATTTAAAGGAAAACGAGATGCAATTAATTGCCATAAAATTAACCATTGACACCGTGGATCTCACCACTACCGAAGGTTTTGCATGGTTCAGAGAAAACCTGCTTTCTGATGAGGTTGAATTTCTGACCGCCAACAAAGCATATTCAGAGGATAAAGCCTTAGATAAATTTAAGCTCATCCAACAAGGTGGCGTCATTACCAAAGGTGATTTGTATAAATACTTTGAGAAGTTGGTATTGAAGAAATAAAGTAGGAAGCGCGAAGGTTAAATTTTCAAGTTTCTTATTTATCCATGGATTAATCTCATTATTCTATTTTTAAATTACAAACTCCTGCCTCCACTTCATTATGAACGGCCAGGCAATTTCACTTTCTTCCTTTATCCAAGCGAAGCTAACTTACAGGTTGATACTGATAATTTTTATCAAAACGTAAATGATGCCTTGATTGGCGCAATAGATGCAAGTACAATTCACTGGAATTAAATCTTATCCGCATGGTGTACATGCCTGACGGCAGATTATATGTCCGCCTTCTGTCTGCATTTGGAAATCCGTATTGAAGATATTTGATTATCGGTTTTTTCTTAAAACTCAAATCCCTTGTTTAAGATTCGAGATTTAAAGTTTAAGATAAGTTACTGCAATTCAAATATGGCAATCAGTCCTCTCATCTGTATTTCGTCTCTCGTCATTCTCCTATTTCAGAATCAAAAACTCACAACGTCTATTAATGGAATGCTCTTCTTCAGTACAGTTATCACCACAATTGACGAGTGGAAAATGTTCTCCAAAACCTTTTGAACGCAAGCGTTTCCTATCAATGCCATTTTTAACCAAATATTCAAGTGTGGCAGCGGCACGGTTATGCGATAAGTGTAGGTTATAGAGATCAGAAGCGCGATTGTCAGTATGGGCACCCAATTGGATTTCCATGCGTGGGTATTTGTATAACAGATCGACCAGAACATCCAGAATTCTTTCGGCTTCTGGTTTGATCTCGTATTTGTTGAAATCGAAATAAATGTTTTCTAATTCAATATAAATATAGCCATCATCCTTGGTGACCACAATATCTTCGGCATCGTCATAGGATTCAATGGAAAGTTCGATGTTAAATGTGATATTGCCATCATCATTAGTAGTGAAAAACTCGACGGTCGGGATATAGAAATCACGATGTCCTTCAAGTGCATAGGTTTTGTTTGGTTCTGTATTGAAAACATATCTAGCGTCTTCGCCCACAACCATCTGACTAATTAAATTGTCGTTATCATCAAATAAGGTGACGGTAGTACCTGGAAGTAGGTTCTTTGAAATCTTATCAATTACATATCCTTCCACCGTAAATTGCCGCTCGTTTTCAGTTCGTGTAAAGGCATACAGATTGTCATAACCTGTACGATTGGAAGCAAAATATCCAGTATCGTCCTCTTCATTGAGGACATAGCCAAAATCGTCCATTTCTGAGTTGATCGTTTCACCGAGATTCAGCGGTTTGGAATAGACACCATCAAAGATCCTACTCACAAAAATGTCCAGACCGCCCATGCCCTCATGACCGTCGGAAGCAAAGTAGAGAGTTTCTTCCTCGCCAACAAATGGAAACTGCTCCCTGTGGACGGTGTTGATCGTTTTATCTAAATGTACGGGTTCGCCATATCCAAATTCTAATATATCTACATAAAAAATATCGAAAGATCCTAAAGTCCCAGGTCTATCACTCGAAAAATAGAGTCGTGAATTGTCCGGGTTGAGCGCAGGATGCTGAGTAGAGTAGAGGTCGCTGCTAAATGGGAGTTCGGTAATATTGGTCCATTCACCGTCCACTAATTCTGCCTTAAATAATTTGACCGTTGCAATGAGTTCCTCTCCAATTTGGACACGCTTTTCGTTGGTTCTTGAAAAGTACATGGTTTTGCCATCGCTGGTAAAAGTGGCGTTACTTTCGTGGGTTTTTGTATTGATAGCCTCGGAAAACGGCTGGATATTGATCAGTTTTTTATCTTTGGAAACCTCCGCCTGGTACAAATCTAAATACGGCTGATTATTCCACTCATAGATAGGATTTTCACGATTTCTGTAAGATGAAAATACAACCTTATCTCCATAATAGGCAATCCCAAAATCACCTGTACGTGAACTTTGGTTCATCAATTGGATCTCGTAATTATAAGGCACCAATCGGTTGAGGTTGCTGATGAATTTTTTGGTATCTACGGCATACCCCAGATATTCACCCATAATTTCATCGGCTTTGGCATAATCCTTAACTCCTTTTAAAGCTTGGGCATATCTGAAATAGACCTCTGGTTTTAAACTGTCCTTAAAGTGGGTGAACAAGCCGGTATACGGAGTTCTTGCCAATTTCATTTCAGAATTATAGTAATAGGAATCTGCCAGATTTTGGAGTACTTCCTGACTTTGCCCAAGTGTTTGATACATTTTTGCGGCTTCTGCATACGATTTTTGGGCAAAAAGTTTGTTGGCCCTTTTAAGACTAGGTCTTTGAGCATGGACAGTCCATGAGGCAGCAAGTAAACTAAGAAGTAGGCAAACGTTTTTCATAGCTATTGTTTTAGAAAAATCTCGGCGATTTATCATATCCTTTCTGGGTTCCTAATTTATCGATATCAAATAAAATCATAATTTCATGCGATCCTGAATTAAATCTCCCTAAATTGGATAGGGTATGATCATAAGCATAGCCAATCCGTAGGGAAGGGCTCACCCTGAAATTTACAAGTCCTGTTACGGCATCATCAAGTCGATAGCCGGCACCAACCTCAAACACATTGTTGAACAGCATGTTTGCGGTGAGATCAACTGATAAAGGTGCTCCAGAAACCGCCTTGGTCATAAATGCAGGTTTTAATTTTAAGTTCTCATTCATTTCAAACACGTAACCTCCGGTTAGAAAAAAGTGAATCTCTTCAACGCCATTGGCTACAATACCACTATTGTTTTCGAGATGTTTTGAGTTTAATAGGTTGGGGGCAGAAAATCCGACGTAATAATTATCGCCAAACACATAGGCTCCAGCGCCGATATTGGGAAATGTTTTACTTAAATTATTGGCAAAAGCTGGATCTGGCAGAGCGTCAGAATAAATAAAACCGTTAAAATTGGTATTGAAAAATGTAGCCCCTGCTTTGACTCCTAATGAGAGCCTTGTAGACGTTCCCAATCGTAAGATATAGGCGAAATCGGCATAAACATTGGTTTCGTTGACCACATCTCCAATTTGATCGTTGATAACGGATAGTCCTACTTGTATTTTTTCTTGCAAAGGCACATGGATAAAAAGAGACCCGGTATTTGGAGCACCTACAGAGCCTACCCATTGCGATCGGTACAGGGCACCCACATTGATGGCATCTCCTTCAGTAGCATAGGCGGGATTGATGACGCTCATATTATACATATATTGGGTGTACTGAGGGTCTTGTTGTGCCATGCCGAATAGTCCTACCAAGAGAAGGAAACTAAGAAGCGTATATTTTAATCTTTTAATTATCATAGATACATTTATTCAGATTACCTGCTAAGGTAGACTCTACCTTGTATCGTTTTATTGTTAGTGTCGTTGAGTTCCAAAATATAAAAATAGACCCCTACCGGTAATTTACCACTACCAACTTCTCGTCCTTGATTGGAAGTGCCGTCCCAATTTGGCGTATTGGTATCGCCCTTATAAAGAATATTTCCGTAACGGTTATAAATCTGAAGTTTGAAATTAGGATACAGCTCTCTCAGGTTTTTGATCAAGAAATCGTCGTTAATAGTATCACCATTTGGACTAAAGCCATCGGGAATAATAATTTGCAACGGCTCGCAAGTATCAATACTGACTGTTACCGCCAATCGGATACCAGTGCTACAGCCATTATCGGAGCTGTTGGAGGCGTAATAGATATTGCCATCTACCAAGGGTGTGTCTTCAGGATATGCGTTACCATTTTCTAAGGCATCATACCAGGTAACGACATCTCCGTTGACAAGATTACTGGTTAAATCGGCAATGGTAGCGTTATCATCTGTACAAAATGAATTACCGTCAGTAATTAATTGTGGGGTGGGTGCCTGTTCTATGTTAAAATCTATGGTTGGAAGCGTGCCCGATGCAGTGCCGCAGTTGGTTACAGGATCCAACAGATTTAAAATAGTAAATGTAGTCGTTCCGACAGTCGCCAATTGTGATGCTGGTATGTTAATGACCGTACTGCCATTAGCGATGGTAACGATGGTGGTCTGATCGGTGTTATTGGCCCCTGAGAGCGAATAGTTGAGACTGTAATTGCCATCAGCAAGTTGACTTGCACCTGATAGGGTGATATCGATAGCCTCATTTAAGCAAATGGTATCTGCGCTCAGGGTAAGTCCGGTAATATCAGGTTGCGGAATCAGTGCAACAACTACTGTTGCTGAATCCGTTCCGCAGGTTGTTGTCACCGAATAGGTATAAGATCCGGCACTATCTTGCGCTGGATCAAAGAGTCCGGTGCCACTTGACAAAGCAGGAGTCCAGGTTCCACCGGCGTCTGGTGTGCCGCCAAGGCTTTCAAAAAGATCTTGTGGAGCATCATTGGTACAGATTGCCAATCGGCCACCAGATCCAGCTTGTGGGACTGTAGCTATGGTTACAGCGACAGCTGCTGTGGCCTCTCCACAAGGTGACATTCCAGAAACTGTATAAGTATAAGTTCCAGCAGCATCTTGAGACGGATCAAAAATACCCGTGCCACTTGCTAATGCAGGCGACCAGACCCCTCCTATTTCAGGACTGCCACCTAAGCTATTAAATAAATCTTCAGGAGCACTTTCAATACAAATTGATAAGGAACCATCACTTCCAGGATCTGCTTCAGGGTGGATGGTGACTTCAACTGTTGCAGACGCTTCTCCACACGGAGGTACACCTTGAACAGTGTAGGTGTAAATACCCGGTGCGTCTTGAGTTGGGTCAAAAATACCAGAACCACTTGCCAAAGCTGGAGACCAAACACCTCCGGATTTAGGCGTGCCACCTAACCTATCAAAAAGATCTTGTGATGCATCGTTGCTACATAAAACCAAGCTGCCATCGGTACCGGCATCCGATAGCTCACTAATGGTTACAGTGACGGTTGCTGTAGCATCTCCACAAGGAGGAATTCCAACGATTGTGTAGGTATAAACTCCCTCGGCATCTAATAACGGATCAAAGATACCTGTACCACTTGCCAAAGCTGGTGACCATGTGCCACCAGGCTGCGGACTACCACCTAAACTGTTAAATAAATCTTCCGGAGTGCTGTTCATACAAAGCGTTAAACTTCCGTTGGTTCCAGGTTCAACTCCAGGATTGACGGTTACTTCAACTGTTGCTGAAGCTTCTCCGCATGGTGCCGTACCCTGAACGGTGTAGGTATAAATCCCGGGAGCATCTTGGGAGGGATCAAACACACCCGTTCCACTAGCCAGAGCTGGAGACCAAACTCCACCGGCATCAGGACTGCCTCCTAGACTATTAAAAAGATCTTGTGCAGCGTCGTGACTACACAAAATCAAACTGCCATCGGTACCTGGATTGGGCAATGGATTAACGGTCACCGTAACTGTTGACGTGGCATCTCCACAAGGAGGAGTTCCAACGATAGTATAGGTGTAAACCCCCTCGACATCTTGTGAAGGATCAAAAACACCCGTGCCGCTAGCCAGTGCCGGCGACCAAGTTCCACCTGGTTGTGGCGTGCCACCCAAGCTGCCAAATAAATCTTGAGGCGTGCTGTCAATACATAGGGTTAAACTTCCGTTAATTCCTGGCTCTGGTGAGAGATTGACAGTGACATTCACCGTTGCCGTAGCATCTCCGCAGGGAGTAAGACCTAAAACTGTGTAGGTGTAGATTCCTGGTGCGTCTTGCGACGGATCAAAAATTCCAGTCCCACTTGTCAATGCAGGAGACCAAATGCCTCCCGTTTCTGGAGTGCCCCCCAAACTATTATAAAGATCCTGGGTGGCATCATTACTACACAAAATCAAACTGCCATTGTTGCCAGCGTCGGCTAATGGATTTATGGTTACGGTAACTGTAGATGTGGCGTCCCCACATGGCGAAACCCCCTTCACTGTATAGGTGTAAACTCCTTCTGAATCTTGCGACGGATCAAAAACACCGGTGCCGCTTGTTAGCGCAGGCGACCAAGTTCCACCGGTTTCTGGACTGCCGCCTAAACTGTTGAATAGATCCTCAGGAGTACTATCAACACAAAGTGTTAAGTTGCCATTGATTCCAGGTTCTGCTTCAGGATTTACGGTAACATTCACAGTTGCTGATACTTCACCACATGGTGCAGGACCCTGAAGTGTATAGGTATAAATTCCGGCAGCATCCTGTGAAGGATCAAAAACACCGGTACCACTTGCCAATGCAGGCGACCAGATCCCACCCGATTCTGGCGTGCCACCCAAGCTGTCAAAAAGATCTACCGACGCATCATTGCTACATAAAATCAAACTGCCGTTGGTGCCAGGGTCAGGAGCTGGAGTAGTCGTTACGGTAACCGTTGCTGTGGCAATTCCACAAGGAGCCATTCCTGAAACGCTATAGGTATAGGTGCCATCGGCATCTTGCGATGGATCAAAAACGCCAGTACCACTTGCCAGCATAGGAGTCCATGTGCCACCAGATTGGGGAGAGCCTCCTAGACTGTTAAATAAATCTACAGGAGCACTATCAAAACAAAGCGTTAAGCTCCCGTTAGTTCCGGGATTTGCTTCAGGATTGACCGTGACTTCTACTGTTGCAGTGAGAGGCCCACATGGTGGAACTCCTTGTACCGTGTACGTGTAAGTTCCCGCAGTGTCTTGGGCAGGGTCAAAAATGCCAGTGCCGCTTGCCAAAGCAGGAGACCAGGTGCCTCCTGGTTCTGGAGCGCCCTGTAAGCTTGAAAAAAGGTCTTGTGGAGTACTGTTGCTACATAGTATTAAAGAACCATCAGAACCAGGGTCTGGACCCTCAATAACATAAATACTTACTGTTGCCGTGCTGGTAGGGCAATGCTCAGAACTTACTTCATAGGTAAAGATATACGGACTTAGAGCTGACGTCATGGACGTCACATCTATCGTACCCGTGTTTCCATTGGAAGTTGGTAGCGGACCTGACCAAGTGCCGTTTGTATCTGGTGTACCCAAAAGCCCGTCAAACAAATTGATGGTATTGGTACTGGCCAAACCCGATTCGCAGATTTCTATTTCCCCATTGCCGCCAGCATTGTTAGGCTCTATAATTTCAACCGTCACTTGAAAACGCTCTATGCTTTCGCATGGAAGGTCAAAAGTAGTGGCATAATAACTTTCACCATTCACCAATGGTGTTGATGGAGGTAAAGGTGATCCTGATGAAAGAGTGCTATACCAGTTATTGTTTCCGGTAGCCACTAAGTCGGCAACTGTAGGTGGAACGTCCCCACAAAATATCTGATGGGCTTCTCCCGTAGGAACAGGAACAAGTCCAACATTGACATAAACTGAAAGTCGTGAAGTTCTACAACCTGTGTCAGGATTGGATTGATTGACATAATAAATGGTCCCATCCACTAATATCGTTGTGGGATCTAAAGGAGTGCCTCCAGTGGCAGAATCATACCATTGAAGATCATTTCCAATAGCATACAAGTCGGCGATGGTAGCTTCTTCAGGATGGTCAACACAAACCCCCTGAAATCCTAGTCCGAAAGGTACTCCGTAAATCGTGACGTTTACAGATTGCCGAGTGCCACAAGACCCTGAATTGTCATCAACATAATAGTCTCTGCCATTGACAAGTCCCACCGTATTTGAAAGAGGTGTTGTGGATGTTGCTGTTTCATACCATCTGATCCCTCCGCCATTATCGGTTGCCACAAGATCTGACACCTTAGGTGCTTCAATATCACAAAAACTCTGGGTTGGATTCGTAATCGTTGGACATTGGCCATATGAATTTAGGCTTACGCTGATAATACATACGAAGGCAACTAATAATTTATTATAAAGATTGGCTTTAGTAATTTTTTTCATAAATATAAACAGGGATTCAATAGATCAAAACCGTTTCTTTAAATTAATTGGCTTCCCGTATATTGGAGGCTGAATCATATTGCAAAATGTAAATTCCTTCATTCCTAAAACCTCCTAAATTATTTTTTTCATAATCAAATTTCAGCTGTGTATATTCCGTTATGTCCTTCTTTGCAGAGCTATTAAAACCTTGTTGTTGGATGAGCCTTAACAAGCTGTCAAATGTAATATCAAATCCTAACATAATATTTGCCGAAGGTAGTAAATTATACTTTTTCTGGTAAGCACTTAAAAATTCCTTTGAACTTACAGTGGATTTGGCAGGAATTAAAGATGGAAAAACCATATTTAAAATGCGAAATCTTTTTTCGGATACAGCACCGTCATCGGGAATTAGTTCAGATTCCAAAACCGCCAATTGTAGGTTGTAATTGGTTAGTTCACTCAAAAGTATATTAGTGGTATTTAGAAATACACTATTCCTTTCACTATCAATGATGACATAATTGAGTTGGTCTTTTTTAAATTTTCCTATCAATTCGCCTTCACTGAACGATCCGTTTTTCTTGATATTGATAAAGTCTGCTTGTGGCGCGTATTTAGAAATAAAGGCTCTGCTTTCGGAACGGCTGGCATCATTGAGAACAATGATATGGGCATCTTTTGACATGATATAGTCCAAGACCTTTTGACGTTGAAGGTTAATGGAAGGTACCGCACTGAACAAATTGTCGTTGCCACTTTGGAAGTCCATTGTTGAAGCCGTTATTACAGGAATGTTATTGTCTGCAGTAAACGCGGCAATTTCTTCTTCAACATTATCGTAATACGGCAAGATAATGGCGTCATAGTCGTTGACTCCACTTTTTTCGAGCAGTGGCAATATTTTGGAAGATCGCACGGTACTTTGAAGCTCTATAACATCTACATCCAAAGAAAGGTACATCTTTTTGATAGAATCAATAGCGATATTGGCGCCTTTATAAAACTCGAGATTAACACGTTTGAAATCGTCAGAAATATCACTGAAATTAGAACTGTTTGCCTCATAGTTTTGATATTCCGTTTGTGAAAAAGGAAGGAAAAACAATAATTTCTTAAATTGAGATGTGTTGGCAGTTGCTTTTAAATCGACAGGAATTGAATAATCCGTGATCGGGCCTGGAGCCTTTGCATTTTGTGATGAGGCTTGAGTAGGCTTAAAAGAATTTGGCATTTTGATGAAGGTGCCAGCTTGTACGGATTCTTTTAATCGTGGATTTAAAATAAGGAAATCATCAATGGACATGCCTGCCTTTTGAGCCAAACCATAGAGTGTTTCCTTAGGTTGGATTTCATACGGCACATATTGTGTTTCTGAGGTACTTGCTATTGGCGTCTCAACAGGCGTTTCAGTTTTTTCTTTGGACACTGTAGTGGTTTCACGAATATCTTCTATAGGTTCATCAACACTTTCAATTGGTTGTGTCTCAGGAGTGACAGTCTTTTCTGGAACCGTAGATACAGTTTCTATCTCTTTAGGTTGTTCTTTGGTAGTGACGACTATTTCGGTGTTTGTGGGACTTACTTCAACCTCTTTTTGATCCTCTTTAGCAACGACCACATCATCTGGTACTGTAGTCACTGTTTCTTTTATTTTAGGTGGTTCTTCCGTAATGCCTATCGTTTCTTTGATGTTCGGATCTGTTTCAACAGGTTCTACTGGAGTTTCCTTCTTGATGGATGCGGTGGTTTGAGTTTTGGTTTGGATTTCGCTTTGCGCGAGATTGTCGTTTGTACTGGTGGTTCCTTCGGTATAAGGCATGGTAATGACATGACCTATTTCAAGCAAGTTTTTAATGTGTGGGTTATTTCGCTCCAATTCGCGAATTGTCGTATTGAAACGTCTGGAAAGACCGAACTTGGTATCTCCATTTTTAACAACGTAAGTGACACTATTACCCGAAACATTGAGTTGTTGACTACTCGGAATCCAAAGAATTTGACCTGCAATTAAGCCGCGAGAAAGCACTCTGGAATTGGCGTTGACCAATTGATCGACGGTCAATCCATTGGCACTTGCGATGCGCCAAAGTGTTTCACCACTAACAACCACGTGACGTTTGCCATTGGGCGAAGCTATGTTTGATTGCGATTTGGCTGACGGCGTGCTCGAAGGTTTTGAAGATGCAATCGACTCCTTTGTAGCGGTATACGAATTTCCTGGGTAAATCTCCAACACATCTCCAATATTTAAACCATGAATAATTTGTGGATTTTGAGATTCGAGTTCGGAAATGGTCAAATCAAAGCGTTTTGAGAGGCTGAATTTTGTTTCTCCCTTTTTGACAGTATGGCTTATTGAGGAGGATCTTACGGAAGCTTTTATGGAATCGGCAGCACTTTCAAGAACGGGTGTCTTAATTTTACTTTCGGGAATCAATAGTACTTCGTCTACTTTAATGCCATTGATGACATTTGGATTGACCTTCTGAAGATCGTACGGGGTAACATTGTACTTTTTTGCAATGGAGAATAAGGTTTCACCACTGCTAACTGTATGCTTCTTCAAGCCTTCCTGAGCAATACTTGTGTAAAAACATAAGAATAATAGTGCAAAACACTTAAAAAGTCGCTTCATTTTAATCACTAATTGGTTGAGGGTGGGTTAAAGGAACGTAATTAATCTGATAAAAATACCAAAAAATCCATCAAGAGTGCGATTCCGTTGTAGAATTATCAAGATGTTTTCAACAATTTAATGATTTTTGAAAGAAAATTGAAGGTCTTCAGAATTCGGAATTCGTGGTTCCCATTTATAAAAGCGCTACGAATAGGCAGTCGATCAATCGGTCAAAGTTCATAGTTTAGGGGTTGGTGTTTGAATTTATGACGATGTTTTCAACGGCCTACACCTCGCGGCCAACTTGGTTATTCAGGCAGGCATTCCACCGACAATTTCATTCTTTCACTTTCGTTAAAATGGCCAGCCTTTGCATTGATGCCGACAAACAAGTAGTTTTGTTCCCACCGGTGGGTTCTATTACCCTGAGGTTCTTGATTTTTATGGTGTTCTATGCGTTCGAATTTCCGATCCTTGCATTAGGGTTCAGGTTTAAAGATTTGTTTAGGCCTAAAAGGCATTGACTTTTTAACACAACAGAAAAATCAAAAGATAAAACTGTAATATAAATTGTTACTATCTTCACAAATTATTAAAATCATTCTATTTTTGCGTAATGCTTGAAAACAGGGAAGATATTTTAAAATTACTATCAGATGCCATTTCTGAAGGGATCGTTGTGGTGGATGAACACCAAAACATAGTATCTACCAATGCGTCAGCAAATGCCATGTTTGGATATGAAGACAATGAACTGGTAGGGAAAACGCTAAACACTTTAATTCCTGTCGAGTATCACCATAGACATGTTGAACACTTTAGGTCATTTTTTAAGCATAGTGAAAAACGCAGCATGGGTCAAGGGCGAAATCTATATGGCCTAACTAAAAGCAATATGCGCTTTCCTGTTGAAGTGGGATTGAACCCATTTACCCTTTACGGTAAAACCTTGGTCATGGCGCTAGTCGTGGATATTACCGAACGCCGGGCCATTGAGGAGAATCTTAATTTAAAAAGTGAGGCCCTGCAATCTGCCGGGAATGGTATTTTAATTTGTAATGCATTGGAGCAGGACAATCCGATCATTTATTTTAATCCCGCTTTTCAGATTCTAACGGGCTATTCCTCTGAAGAAATCCTGGGTAACAATTGCCGATTTCTGCAATGTGACGATCGGGATCAGGAAGGATTGGATGTCATCAGGGCCGCCTTAAAAAATGGTAAAAGCTGCCAAGTGATCTTGCGTAATTATAAAAAGGATGGAACCCTGTTCTGGAATGAGCTTTATATCAACCCGATTAAAAATAAAAATGGCTTGATAACCCATTTTATTGGCATTCAGAATGATATTACCCAACGCAAGAAAGCTGAAGAAGAGCGTAACTATCTCACCAAAATATTTCACGATTCACTCAATGAAATATTTGTCTTTGACACGGATACTTTACAGTTTTTGAATGCCAATTATGGCGCTCAAAAAAATCTGGGCTACAGTCTTGAAACACTCAAGACCATGACGCCTGTAGATATCAAACCAGATTTTACCGAAAGGAAATTTAGAGAATTAATAGCATCTTTAGTGAGCCATAGCGAGGACAAAATGGAGTTTGAAACTGTTCACCAACGTAAGGACGGTACAACGTATCCAGTACATATCACTTTGGAATTGTCCATGTTGGGAGACCGGGAGGTGTTTATTTCAATTGTTCTAGACATAACAGAACAAAAAAATTACACCAAAAAATTAGAAGAGACGGTAGAGTTGAGGACCAAGCAACTTGAAATGGCGCTCGAAAAAGAGAAGGAACTTAATGAGCTCAAAACAAAATTTTTATCTTTAGTGTCGCATGAGTTTAAGACCCCGTTGAGCGGTATTTTAACCTCTGCCATGCTCTTGGGAAAATACACTTTGGAAGGACAGCAGGACAATCGAGATAAGCACATTAAAATTATTGAAGACAAAGTTAATTACCTGAATGCTATATTGAACGACTTCTTGTCCATTGAGCGACTTGAAACCGGAAAAGTAAATTATAAATTCATTACTTTTAGATTGAGCAAGGTACTCAATGAGGTGATTTATAACGCCAACATGTTATTAAAGGAAGGGCAACAGATAAAATATCCAGAAAATATTGATGACATTACTTTAATACAGGACGAGAAAACAATTGAATTGGCCTTGTCAAACTTGGTGCACAACGCCATTAAATACTCCCCGGAACACAGCGATATAACGATAAGGATTACTCAAAATGATAAGGATACCATTTTTGAAATAGCCGATGCTGGTATTGGAATCCCAGAAAAAGATCAAAAAAATATTTTTAACCGCTATTTCAGATCAGAGAATGTCTTGACAACACAAGGCACAGGAATAGGATTGAATATTGTAAAATCGCATATCGAAAATTTAGGCGGTACTATAAGTTTTACGAGCAAAGAACATATAGGTTCAACATTTATATTAACCATACCAAATAAAGCAGAATGAAAAAAAAGATACTTCTGATAGAAGACGATGCTGTTTTAAGAGATAATACAGCAGAATTATTACAATTGTTAAACTATCAAGTTGATGTGGCTTCAAATGGCAAAATAGGATTGGAAAAAGCAAGAAGTTTTCGTCCTGACATTATTGTATGTGATATTATGATGCCTGAATTGGATGGGTATGGTGTTTTGGAGCAGCTTGCACAAGATGATCATACCAAGCAAATTCCTTTCATCTTTTTATCCGCTAAAACAGAAAGACAGGACGTTCGCAAGGGAATGAACTTGGGTGCGGATGACTATATCACTAAACCTTTTACCGAGGATGAATTGGTAAGTGCCATTGAAAGCCGAATAGCGAAAGCTTCCATCTTACTTGAAATTGGCGGGAATAGGAGGAATGCCGGTCTGGAGGATAGCTCTGAAGATATTAGTACGCTCAATGACTTGAAGAGTTTTTTTGATGAAAATGGCACCTTATATAATTTCCAAAAAGGAGAAGTGATTTGTGAAGAAGGACAAAATTCAAATGCTATTTTTTTAATAAAGGATGGAATTGTAAAGTCGCATAAGCTAGATGAGCAGGGGAAAGAATTGACCACCGCTTTGCATAAATCTTCTGATATATTCGGATATACTTCATTTCTTCAAAATATTCCCTATCAAGAGACCTCAACAGCCCTTAGTGATACCACATTGGTTGGGATATCAAAAGAGCAACTTAAAAAAATTTTAGATAGAAATCCTCATATTACTTTTGAACTCATTGAATTGCTTGCCGACGACCTTAAGGATGTCAAAGATCAATTGTTGCAAATGGCCTATAGTTCCGTTCAAAAGAAAACGGCGAGCACTATCTTGAAATTTGTAGATAAGCTGGAACCAAAGAAGGGAGGATCCATAAAAATTTCTCGGAGTGATTTGGCAAGTGTGGCAGGTATTGCTACAGAAACACTTATTAGAACTATTTCTAATTTTAGAAAAGAGGGCATTATAGAGATTGAAGGTAGAAATATAAAAATCTTAGACCTTAGAAAACTCCAAGAAATATATTAGTGAAACCCCTGTCTGCCGACAGGCAGGCAAAACTTAAAAGTGTAGCGCATCGGGTTTTATTTTTTTTGCATTATGATAGGCGATAGTTTCTTTTGAACCATTACTAAAATTGAAAATATCTAAAAAACTCATTATTCTTATGGCCCTTGATTGAGTTTGTCAATTAGAGTACACGTATTCGTATGATATGGTTGGAAAAAGAATTATTAAACCTTAAAATCGGACATACATGACCGATATCATTTCTTAGTAGATTTCATGCCTATATATTTGTTATGCTTACTCTAATGACTTATTAACATGAAAAATATACTTTTACCAACTGACTTTTCTGACAACTCATGGAATGCCATTGTTTACGCGCTTAAATTCTTCGAAAAAACAACATGTACCTTCTATTTGCTACATGTTAATTCTTTGAGTTATGTGGCAGCAAATGAGTCGCCTTATATTCAGACCAAGGATTTTGTTGAAAAGACGTTTACTAAGCCTGCCAAAAAACAACTAAGAACTCTTCTGAAACGAATTACTACTGAATTTTCAGTGAAGCCTCACCATCATTTTTTTACCTTGACCGATTATAATTTCTTTGTGGATTCCATTCGCAACCATGTGGTAGAAAAAAAAATAGACCTGATTGTCATGGGGACCAAAGGTGCAAGCGGTTTGAAAAAAGTCATAATTGGGAGTAATGCTGCAGATGTCATAAAAAGAGTGCAATGCCCCGCTTTGGTGGTCCCTGAGGATGCGAAATTCACAGATATAGAAGAAGTTGCGTTTCCAACAGATTATCTATTAACCTACGCTGTAGAACTATTACAGCCACTTTATAATATTCTGGAAGCCCATAATTCAAGTTTACAGGTGCTGCATGTCACCAACAAGGAGGATACCCTAACCATGGCGCAGCAGGATAACAAAGACTTACTAAATGAATATTTTCATAAATTCGATACTAAATTTCACAAACTCACCAATAGAAATGTTGAAGATGCCATTGAATGCTTTATACAAAGTAGAGACATTAAAATGGTGGCCATGGTAGCTAAGAACTTGAATTACTTTCAGCGGATTTTGTTCCATAATAAGATTGAGGAAATGACATACCATACGCATATTCCGTTTTTAGTTATGCATGATAAATAATATTTCCGTGCACACGGGAATCACACACATTCCTGTCTTTCGACTTTGCTCATGATAAACTCCGACAGGAATCTCGTTATTGTCTATCCTGCACTTACTTTTTCTCCCGCAAATTTTCGCAGATTTGCGTGGACTTGTACGTGATTACACAGAGCTTACAGGGAGCTACACGGAGATTTCTTTATAAGAAAACAAGAACTCAAATCATACATAGAGTGATTTTAGAATTAATTGCTTTTTAGTCTGTTTTAACCTGAGATTAGCTTTGCTTAACCTGAAGGTTTCCTGTCTTCGCAATAATTTTGAATTGAACACAGCTGTTTGTCGGTTGGTAGATTTATAAGTGTTTAACAGAAACTATCTGCGGAATTTGCGAAATCTGCGGGAAACCTTACACGTACACATTTTGTACTCCTCTGCGATGTCCTACCTCATAACCCCAAAATTTTAGCATCCATCCAAATGACATATATCATAGTTTTTATGGTTTTATTCCTTTAACTTTATCCCTAACGAAACAAAACTTAACATTATGATTTCTATACTTTTTCCAACGGATTTTTCTAAAAACGCAATGAATGCCATCAATTATGCATTGGAGTTTTTTAAATATGAAAAGGTTGAGTTTTATTTTATGCACGCCTATCAAAAGGAGGTTTATGACCACGAGGATTTGGTGTCCCGTGAAAATTTTGACGATGTTTTGAAGCGTGTGAAGGCACAATCTGAAGCCAGTTTGGACGAACTTCTTGCGACGGTTAAGGAAATAGCGCCAAATCCGCGATATACCTACCATAGTATTTCGGCTTATGGCTCGCTGGTTGAAGAGGCCAATCGGATTGCGGATACCAAGAATATCGATTTGATTGTTATGGGGACGAAGGGCAAATCCGATGATCGTAAAATAGTATTTGGAAGTCATACTTTCCAAGTCTTAAAATATGTGCAATGTCCTGTATTGGCTATTCCAAAAAACTATACCAATACACAGCCTAAGCGCATTTTGTTCCCTACAGATTATCTTATTCCTTATAAACGACGGGAACTAAAATTGTTATGTGATTTGGCAGCGCCTTACCGAAGTGTTATCGATGTGTTGTATGTTTCAAAAACAGAAAAATTATCAATCAGGCAAGAAGACAATCAGACTTTTATGAAAGGTACGATATGTAAAACTGAAATCAACTTTGTTACTGCAAGGAGTAGGAAAGTGGCTGAGACCATCCAGGAGTATATTAAAAAGAACAATGTTGATATGTTGGTCATGGTCAATACTCAACATTCGTTCTTAGAAAGCATGTTGTTTCCATCCAATATCGATAAGGTAAGTCTTGATCTAAAAATACCACTCTTAGCGATGCAGAATTCGACACGCGCTACACCAGTACAATAAACATTTAATGATGAAAAACATACTTTTGCCTACTGATTTTTCGGATAATTCAAAGAATGCCATCAGGTATGCCATTCAACTTTTTAAAAATGATCAGTGCACATTTCATCTCTTCAATGCTTATACGCCAGTTGTTTACGACTTGACATATGTGTTGTTAAGCCCTGCGCAATTTGGAATACGTGACCCTATAAGAGCTGCTTCTCAAGAAAGTTTAGATGAATTGACAACCGAAATTTCAGAAGAATTTGGTGCCCATCCAAACCATAAATTTGAAACCATTGCAAGATTTGAAACCCTTATTGCTGGAATCAAGGAATTAATCGTTGAGCGAAATATCGATCTCGTTGTTATGGGAACCAAGGGAGCAACAGGCGCAAAAAAAATATTATTTGGATCCAATACAGTTCAAGTTTTTAAGGAGATTAAGGTTCCAGTATTGGCAATTCCATCAAACTTTGATTTTGCCACACCTCAAGAGATATTATTTCCGACCGATTTGGAAGTGGATTTCAGGTCTGTACAACTTCATGTGCTTAAGGAAATCGCCAAATGGCACGCGTCCAAGATCAATGCCATGCACGTCAATACGGGCTATGGCTTAAGTGAAGTACAAGAGAGTAATAAAGAGTTATTGCCGACCTTTTTTAAGGAAATAGCTTATGAGTTCCACGATATGGAGGATATGGAGATTCCAGCGGCAATAAATAAATTTCAGGAAGGGCATCCCGTTGATATGTTGGCAATGATCAATAATAAGCAATCGTTTTTTGAGAATTTGTTTTTTAAGGACACGATCAATCAGATTGGTTTTTATTTGAACATCCCATTTCTCGTCGTTCCGTCAAAACAGCAATAAATATTAAATCGTCATGACATCAGAAAAAATAAACATTTTAATCCCGACAGATTTTTCAGATAACGCATGGAGCGCAACTGAATATGCCTTAAACCTGTATGCGGAACTTCATTGTTCCTTTTATTTTTTGAATTCCATATCACTCGCTCATACAGACTCAAGATCCTATATTACTGCGAAGTATTTGGACACTTTGACTGAAACTTCAAAAAACAGGCTTAATGCCTTGAAAGATCGCGCTGTTCAATTTAATAGTTATGCTAACCATAAGTTTGAGGTTATAAGCACCTCCGAAGAGATCACGATGGCGATAAAAAGGGCGGTACAGATAAACAATATAGATTTGGTCGTTACGGGTACCAAAGGTGCTACTGGTGTTAATAGGTACTTCTTAGGAAGCAATACGGTCAAGATCATTCAGAACTTGAAGAGTTGCCCAATGCTTGCCATTCCGGATGCTTATGAATTCAAAGCGCCAAAGCATATTGCGTTTCCAACCGATTTTACCCGTAGTTACGAAACTAAGGAATTACAGGCATTACTGGATTTTGCCGATTTGTATAATGCCCATATTTATATTTTGCACATCAATCTGCAGAGTGAATTAAATGAACGGCAAGAAGTCAATATGAGAGCACTCCAGTCGCACTTGATGAACCATCAACATACGTTTCATTGGATGGAAAAGTTTGGAACTAAATCTGATGAAATCAACGATTTTATTCTTGAATTTAAGATAGATGTGCTTGCCATGGTGAATTATAAACACAGTTTGATAGAAAGGGTCATTAAGGAGCCGGTAATCAAAAAGATCGGATTCCAGCCGATGGTGCCGTTTTTGGTGATTCCGGAATAAAGAGTGGCAGGTCTCGAGTTTCAAATTTCAATAATCATATTAAAATACATAAATATCCATGAAAAGAAAGATATTATTACCTACGGATTTTTCAGAGAATGCGCTTCAAGCTATCAAATATGCCTTGGAACTTTATAAAGACCAAGAGTGCATTTTTTATCTTTTAAATGTGTTTTATATAACACCAACCAATCTTGAAAGTCTTATTGGCATGGAACCGGGCAGCGAATTGTTTGAGGCCACAAAGAGGAATTCTGAACGACAGTTACATAAGTTATTGAATGAAATTGCCTTTCAGGACAATGGAAATCCAAAACATAGCTTTCAGGCCATATCAATTTTCAATGAGCCATTTCAGGCTATTAAAGCCCTTGTCGCCGAAAAGGATATTGAGATGATTGTAATGGGAACTCGCGGTCAAACCAATGCCAGAATTAAGATTTATGGAAGTACTGCTATAGATGTCATGGAAAAAATCAGGAACTGTCCGGTGATTGTGGTTCCTCAAGTTGCTAAGTGTGTACTTCCAAAAGAGATCGTTTTTCCAACAAATTATAAAACAAGTATTAAGAAGCGTGAATTAAAACATCTGATCAATATTGCGAATAGTTGTGATGCTTCCATTAAAGTACTGCATGTGTCAGAAGATGGTAAATTGAACGCACTCCAAACCAACAACAAAAAGCTGCTGGACGAATATTTTGAAGATGTCAACCACTCCTTCCATTTACTGAGTCAACTGTCGGTTTCTGCTGCCATTAATTGTTTTGTGGAAAGTAGAGAAAGTGATATGGTGGCCTTCATAAATAGCAAGCACTCGTTTTTTGCCAGTATTTTTAATCAGCCATTGGTAAAAGGAATTACGTATGATTCAAAAGTGCCAATTTTGGTGATGCACGATTTGAAGAATTGAGTTGATAGAATTAAGTATTCAGTATTAAGAACAAAGAAAAAAGAACAGAGAACAGAGACAAATGTACGTCCCTGATATAGGTTGACCACTTAAAGCGTGGAAAACTATGAAAGCAAATGTACGGAGTATCCGCAAGCAGCGTAAATACTCAATTGAATTTAAGAAAAAGATTGTTGCAGATTTTGAAAGTGGTAAGTATAGTGTGCCTCAATTAGAGAAGCTGCATGGTGTTGGGAATTCTACAATCTATAGTTGGATTTATAAATTCTCTACCTTTAACGAACAAGGATTTAGAATTATAGAGATGAAGGACAGCAGCAACAAAAGGATGAAAGAACTCGAAGCCCGTGTAAAGGAGCTTGAGAGAACTGTAGGCCGCAAGCAGATAATGATTGATTATCTAGAAAAGATGATGGAGATTGCCAAGGATGAACTTGACATCGATATCAAAAAAAACTTCGGCACCCCACAATCAACTGGTTCCGGGAGAACAAACAAAAAATGAGTTTTTCCCTGAACAGTCTCTATAAAGAGGTCGGTCTGAGCAAACAGGCCGTTGCCCAGTACGGCACTAGGCAAAAGATCTTTGATAGCAAAACAGCACAGCTGGTCCTTGAAGCAGACGAACTGCGGGAGGACCATCCAGGTTGTGGGGTTGAGAAAATGTACTATACACTTAAACCCAACTTTATGGGAAGGGATCGGTTTATAGAACTTATGATGGAACTTGGGTATCGTTTGAAGCGTAAAAAGAACTATAGAAGAACAACTATCGCTTCAAAGATCTATTATCCCAACCTTATAAAAGGAATGAAAATTGACCGTCCATCAATGGTATGGCAGTCTGATATTACCTATATACCCATTGGGGACAGACACTATTACGCTGTTTTTATAATAGATGTCTATACCAAGAAGATTGTAGGCTATAAGGTCTCTGAAAACATGAGAGCACAGGCGAATATGGATGCCTTAAAGATGGCGTTGAACGAAAACGAGGCTCCTTTGTTCCATCACAGTGACAGAGGAAGTCAATATACCTATAAAGAGTACATCAGCCTTCTAAAGGACAATGGGAGTCAAATAAGTATGGCACTCAACGCACAGGATAATGCTTTTGCTGAGCGTATCAACAGAACCATAAAAGAGGAATATTTGAATCATTGGAAACCTAAGGACTTCGGTCAATTAAAAAGAATGACAGCAAAAGCAGTAAGGAATTATAACAGTAAAAGATTACATAATAATAACGACAGAATGAGTCCTGAAAGGTTCATAAAACAATTTTCTGTTTTGAGGCATCAAGAAAGGAAATTGATGACTATTTTTAACAATGAAAATTAATTAAAAACGGTCAACTCTAATCAGGGAAGTTCA
>NZ_JALKAU010000046.1:0-13223 GCF_023015735.1 Gelidibacter sp. F63206 | reverse complement strand
GGTAACGTTTAGTGTATGAGCAGTGGTGTGGTTCGGTACGGACAATTGCAAACAGGTACTTGCCAGAGGAAAATCCGAAGGATTTTCCAAGTAGGCGAGAACAAGCCATTGCTTATACACACTGTTGTAACACGTTTTCATTCATTCAAATTATTAATTATTATTTCAGTCAAATTATTATCTTTTGCTTCAAGAAAAATAATTGTAGGTCCATAAACATTGTTTATTGCAAGAAGTCCATATTCTGAATTAAATAAAATTGGTCCTGTTCCATGGGTTCCAGGGTTTTCTAAATCATAATATTTAAATTCTAAATCCTTTAGTTTCTGGTTTCGAAATGTTTTTTTGTCTGACTCAATGAATTCCCTAAATCCAAAAAATAAAATATTTGAGTTTGCTGCTTTTTGAATATTGATAGTTTTTGTACTGTCAATTTTACTAACATAATTATAAATTAAAGTGTCACCTTTTCTATGAAATGAGAGCGTAAAGCTTTCAATTTTAGGTTCCCCTCCGAAATGAATAGAAGCTTCTCTTTCTGCTTTCCATTCTGTATTTTTTTCAGAACAGCTCAAGGAAATGAATATTGTTAATATATAATATTTTAGTTTTCTCAAATTTTGGCTAAAGTCAAATTTACTATAATTTTCCTACACAATAATTTTACTGGTTAGTTTATGAAATAAATGAGTTTTTATTGTGTGGGGAATGTGTTACAACGTGTTTGTGTAAGGATAGTTGCGTGTGCAAGCAACTAACTTACTAAAAATGGAACGAACCAGAGGAAAATCCGCAGGATTTTCCGAGTAGGCTAGAACCAAGCAATTATTTTTACACGGTGTTGTGCAACGTATTTTTATTTCCACAAACTTGGTACTTTTTTGTATTCATTGAGTATTTTATCAATGTCAGTTTGCGGAAGATTATATCTATTTGTTTTGCCTAATAATCCCTTATCATCAATCAATAGGACTAAATCAACCAAGTATTCACTTATATTCATATTCATTCCTTCACATCCTGTTCGATAGAAAATAGAGTATTCGGTATCTTTAATAGCCTTTAACATCAAATCCACTTTGTTTTTAAATTCAGGCTTTCTTAAAAGTCCTTCGTATGCTATTGTCTTTATAGTTCCATTTGGGTAGTCAGTCAGTTTTATAAGTTCAGATTCGGTTGCGTTATTCATAATCCAAAATCTTCTGTCATATTGTTTGGGTTTACGTGGTGCAATTCCGACCCAACCACTTGATATTCCACCATTTTCTGCAACTTTAACACTATCTCTAACTTGTTCACTTATTCCATTCCAATTATACGACCAAGTTTTTTCGTAAAATGAAGTCAACACCGCAAATATTCCAATTCCGATTATTGTTAAAATTGGAAAAATGATTGAGAAACGATTTCTCTTTTTGATATGTCGTTCAGTTTTTCTCATATGTTGCACAACGTTTTTGTGTATGGACCGTTGCGTGTTAAAGCACGAACCATTAAAGGTACAAAACTGCGCTGGAAAATTCCCAAGAATTTTCCAGATGAGCACAGACCCAGCAATGGTTTATACACGGTGTTGGCAAATCGTTTTTATTCCGTTTCTATAAAGCTATAAATGTCTTTTTTTGTCCGTTTTAAATCGACATTTTCATAACAATGAGAATTCGTTGAAAAATCATCGTCATTATCTATTATGAAACAATTTAAAACTTTTTTGTCTAACCGGATCCACAATCCAACATCGGCAAGACAAGTCTGTTCAATTTTGAGTTTTTTATCGATTTCCAAATTCGGATTTATTTGATGGCTATCTGTATTGAAAAAATTCGAATGTTCTTTTGATTGGACGTGTTGGCAATAAAAGAGTAGAGTTCTAACAATATTCACTTCAGTTATATTTTCATTTGAACTTAATAATTCTGAACCTGTTTGTGATTGAAATTTCAGATTTATCTTTTCCAATTTTGTAACCATTACGTATTGTTCTAAATCAGAAGTCGGTCTCTCTATAAACTTCTTTTCGGGAATGTATCCAAGTCTTAATTTTTCAGCGCATTCAATCTCAAGTTTTAAATAGAAGTTATCATATTCGAAGATGTACTGAATATGTTCAAACCAGATTTTTTTTGGCGAATTCGATTTCAGATATTCTATCAATTCTAATTCTTTTTCCGAAAACAAATATTCCTTCATTATTTCGCCGTAATTTTTTTTAAATGTTTGCCAACGTTTGGTGTATGAGCAGTGGCGTGGTTCGTCACGGAAAATTGCAAACAGGTACTTGCCAGAGGAAAATCCGCAGGATTTTCCAAGTAGGCGAGGACAAGCCATTGCTTATACACACTGTTATGCATTGTTTTTATTATCTCTTCTTTTCTGCTTCTCAACCATTAATTGAAAATATTCGTCTCGTTTTCTAAATGATTTCTTTGTTCCAATTACTTTTCCATTGGAAGCTAAAATATAGTTCATTTCCCATTTGTTTTCTTCATTAAAAATGAACTGAATTTTCTCAGCTTTTAAATGTTTAATATAGGTTTTTATTTCATTTCTTAAATTTTCAATAACCTCTTTTTTATATGCGTTTATTGCAATATCTGGATTCCGAGTTGTAACAATTAATTCTACTGTTGATTTGTTAATTGGAATTTCTACAACAAAATGAATTGGTCTGTTTTTAGGGATCATTTCCTTGGCAGATTTACGGATAGCTTTCCCAATTAGCTTATAAAATTTGACTAAATCCTCTCCAATGGCTTCTGCTAATTTTTCTGGAATTTTTCTAAGTCCTATTCCAAGTGCAATTGCAATTATTTCAGTGAGTTTCAGAACAATTTCAGGGTCTGGTATTTCGGATTTTCTAATAAATTCAGAGCCTTTAATTTCTATCTCCGATTCTGATTTTAAATCACTTAAAAATTTTTGTCCATTTTCAAAAGAGCCAAGATTTATGGGGTCAATTTGAATTTCAATAGTGTCTATAAATTCAAATTCACTCTCTATAAAAGCATAGTTTTCATCTGAAAATGACATTTCAATTAGTTCCAAGCCATTTTCAAGCGTTGCTGTTTTAGATATATCAAAATATTCTTTGTCTGCAACTAAATAATGTGCTCCATCTTTTTCAATTACTTCTCCATTATTTATTCTACCCATTGGTGGAAAATTTCGGTTATGGTCAAGACCTAATCTCGGTTTTCTTTTACCATTTATGAATTTCAATGAACTTTCTAAAGCTTCTTTTGTAATTACGTGTCCGTGCTTGTCAATATTAGATGAGCTTAAAACATGCCTTTGAGAGTATTTTGTTTTCTTTTCGTTCATAGATATCGATTAATAACGATTTTTCTTAAATAATGCATAACGTGTTTGTGTATGATTTCGTTGCGTGTTTAAGCACTAAAATTAGCAAATAAATCACAGATAGAAAGTCCGCGAGGACTTTCGTAAGTAGGCTATAACTAGCAATGAATTATACACAGTGTTGGCAGTAGTTTTTTATTTTTCAGATTCTAATTCCTTTTCGACTTGGTCTGTAAAACCGACCATAAAAGAAATTCCATTGTAAATATTTCCAGCAAAAGTTGAGTTTGCTACTCTAAGAGCTTGTTGATTGCCATAAAGATTTAGTCCAATAGGTCTTAATTCCAAATGTCTAATTTCACAATGACCATCTTCAATTTTTACAACATTTAAAATTATAACATCTTTGATTTTTATTATAACCTCTCTTTCTTGTTCATTAATTGTGATATGTAAATCCGTATGCAAACTTTCATTTTCAACTATCAGAGGTGTCCAGCTATTCTTACTCACTTTAGCATATAACCAAACCTTAGGTAGATTGCCATCTCCGATTAGTAAAGGTGCGAAGTTATCAATACCCATTACGCTACCACCTCCAATAATCTTATTAGAACAAACATCTAAGATTTGTAGTCTTTTGTAATTTTTTGGAAATCCAGTACTTTTTTCCATTTTAAGATTTTTCAAAGTGTTCCTTTATTTTCTTTTTTATTCTTCTTTTCTCATTGGGCACACAATAATCTATCAAATAACATAAACCCATAAGTAGTAGAGCGATAATAAACCCATATACCTCCCAGTTCTCAAAAACTATGCTATTATCCATTTTACTGCCAATAAGTTTGGCAATCATATTCACAAATAACCCAATGGCACCTCCTAATAAAATATTCGCCATATTAGTCCAAAATCCGCCACCTTTTGAAATTTTATCAAAATCATATCTCTCAAGTAAATATGGAACTCGAGCAACAGTAATCTCTGGATTTGTTTCAGGATTTCCGTTTACATAGACAGGCTTATTAAATTCCTGGCCTCTATATTCGTTTTGTTCTTCTGACATTAAATTTTATCAATTAATAATATGATTTTCATATAATTATAAAATTACGTTTTTTTTTTGCAATTTAAATTACTGCCAACGTTTATGTATAAGGAAAGTTGCGTGTTTGTGTGCGAGGATTTTCCGAAGGAAAATCAGAAGCTAGCAAACAAGCAACTAACTTTGGTTTAGCTAAAACTAGCAATTTTTTTTATACGGTGTTGTAGCCAGTTATTTTTTATTTATTAAAGAATTAATTCCGATAATTATAGCTCCAATTATTATTATTCCCCAGATTATGCTCCAAATTGAAACAAATAGAAATTCCAATAATGCAATCAGAGGTAGAAGAAAAAAAAGACCAATAAAAATTAATATGACTCCAAAACATCCCCAATTGTTTTGGCTATTGGTTAAATCTCGTTTTTCTTTATCAGTTTTACTCCACCAAACCGAATACGCAATTAAAAATCCAACAAGAAAGATTGGTCCACCAGTAATTAAGCTATCCAAAATTCCGTTGCCATCTGAAATATCAAAAAATTCAAAAGTCCTTTTACTACTTCTACTTTGAGAAAACGATGAAAAGAAGCTTAAAATAAAAATCATTAAAGTCGGCTTTTTCATAGTTTTCTGGTTTGGTTTAATTGGCTACAACGGTTTTGTGTATGATTAGTGGCGTGTTTTAAGCACGGAATTTAGCAAATAAAAACCGAATAGAAAATCCGCGAGGATTTTCGTAAGCAAGCCAGAACCAGCCATTAATTATACACGGTGTTACCACACGTTTTTATTTTTCATTTCAGAAAATTAGTTGTTCAAGTTGATTTCTGATTGAGAATAGAAAAATCAAAATCAAAAGTGTAATCAAATTCGTTTTGAAATTCACATATTCTTGATTTTTATATTTTTTTATTATTCTATAAACCAAAAATCCGCCAACAAGTAAAATCGGCAGATAATTTAAAATTAAGTCAACATACCACAATTCGGCAATTCTGCTCGACGTTGCTCCAGAACCATAAATTAGGAAAAAAGCAAATACCTCAATCAAAATCAGAAGTAACAAAATTCCAAAAAATAAGACTGACCGAATTCCAATTCCGAGATAATTTGTCTTTATTTTTAAAAATTCCGCAGTTTTCAATTCCGTCGTTTTAGTTTTTTTTAAACACTTTGAATGCAATTCCGCCTACAATAATTAATGGTATAACAAACATAATTATTTCTGTCAATCCGTTTTCTGAAATTGAGCCAGCTTGCGCACCTGTTCCAAAAATCAGAAGAAAAATCACAGATTCGACAAAGTATAAAAATATCAATAGAATTATTAATCCGATGATTTTTAGTGCTATTTTCAATGTTGCGTTCAAATGTGTGGTAACGTCTCCGTATATGAAACGTAGCGTGTAAAAAGACGCTATCGTTTCGGATTATACACGAGCCGAATTTTTAAATTTTTCTTTTTATCTTAATTTTACTAAAAGCCAAATTTAAAAATTTGGCGGTCTTCACAAATACACAAAAACCTTTGGTAAAGCCCATATTAGCTATGTTTTATATACATTGTTACCACACGTTTTTATGCGCTCAGTTTATTCAAACATTGTTTCAAATCCGCAATCCATTCTTCTTTTATTCCGCTGTCATTTTTAGCAGATTTCAAGTTGTTTTCTAAATGTGGTATAAAATCTTTGTCCTTCAGCGTTTCTATTGCATCAAACAGTAAAGTTCCATATTCGCCACTTTTTAATTCTTCAATTATTTGCTCTTTAACAGCGACTTGCTTTCTGTTTGCTAATCCAACTATTGCCTCAAGTTTTGTTTCTTGATGTTTGTCTTTAATTCTATTCCACAACGCTTTTACAATTCGGTCATTATTTTGCTCACATAAAGTTCCGATTCCGAAAGTAGCCCAATTTCTAATTGAAGAATAATTGTCCTCTGAAAGTTCAATTAATGTTTCAATAGCTTTTGGATTATCAACTCCCGAAATTGCTGAAACTAAACTGTAACGAATATCTTTATTTTTTGAGTTTTTAAACTTTATCAATTTTAAAACTTGATTCTTAGTCAGTTTTTCGTTGTTATGGCTAATTCCGAAAAACAAGGAAAATAAAACATCATCATTTTGTTTTTCTTCTAATAGTTCAAAATATAGTTTTATTGTCTCATTCTGTCTGAATCTTGGGTCAAAACCTAATTGAGCTAAGACGTCTATTCCGATAATCTTCTTTTTGTCGATGTGAGATTTAGCAAATTCATAGGCTTGATTGTAAACTTTATCGTTCGCTCGTTTCCGCAATTCCGATATATTATTCCAATAGGTTTTCTCCGATTTGTTATTCACTAATCGCTCAAAAATCTTTTCGTTTGTCCAATTTTCTCTTCCCATTTTAAATCAGCGGAATGTTTTTCTCAAATGTGTGGTAACGGTTGTGTATATGGCTCGTAGCGTGTAAAAAGATACTATCTTTTCAGTTAAGCACAAGCCGAATTTTTTAATTTTTACTTATTAACGCAAAAAGCCAAATTAAAAAATTTGGCGATTTTGCAAATAAGCACTAATTTTAGATAATTAACTAATTAGCTATGAGCTATATACGTTGTTGTGTACAGGCTTTTCATTATCCGTTCGAGTGAGTTTCTCTGGCAATGTTCCGTCCTGATTGGTTTAATTTTTTATCCGCAACGATTCCGTTCGAGTAAAGTCCGCTGGAAATTTTCCGTTCTGCTTGGTTTTGTTTTAATCCGCAACGATTCCGACCGATTGAAGTCCGTTGGGAACTTTTAGTTCTGTTTGGTTTTCTTTTAATCCGCAACGATTTCATCCGAGTGGAGTCCGCAGGGATTGTTCCGTTCTGCTTGGTTTTATTTTTATCCGTAACGATTCCATCTGAGTAGATTCCGTTGGAAAAGTAGCTCGTCAATCCAATTTTATTTCATATAATTTCTGGCTTAAAAAACCAAAAAATTTTTCTTCAAAACTGCTTTGTTTTTTTGGCTTGACTCAGCTTGTACACAACGTGTTGGTATATGAGCTGTGGCGTGTGACTGCACGAACTTCACTAAATAAAAACTGGCTTTGGAAAATCCGCAGGATTTTCCAAGTGAGGAAGGACCAAGCCATAGCTTATATACCGTGTTGTAGTGCGTTTTTCTCGAACTGTTTTTCAATTATTTCCTTCAATTCTTTAAAATCGGCCTTTAATGAATTGGCAGTTATACTAATTGGCGAACCATATTTAGTATAATTCGCTTTCATTGCCATTTTTCCGAATCTGTTTTTTTTAAGGTCAATATAATATTCTGGATTAGAAACGTCAATCATTACAAATTTTTGGTTAACCACTTCTAAAACTCTAATTCCAATAATATCCGTCCATTTTACTAATCCGATACTCGTTGCGTTTGAGTTGTCAGTAATTCCATTTTTGTCGATTATCAATCCGAATTTTTTGTCAAATACTTTTTTAAAAATAAAAAACGAACACACTCCAAAAAAGACAATACTAATAATTCCAACTACTCTTATCAATTCAGTACTTCTATAGCGAAAAACAGAAACTTTAAAATTTTCAGGATCAATAGCCAACCAAAAACCTAATAACACGAAAATTAAAGCTCCTAAAGACAATAATATAATTTTGTTTTTACTCAATGGAATTTCAACATTTTCATTCATTTGACGTGGTTTTTTTAAATGCACTACAACGTCTCGTATAAAAACAGTGCGAGCTGGCGAGCGTGATTGTCCGCAGGACAATCAGGCGTTGCAAGCGAGCACGAACTTTCGATTTGAGACAGGTTCAAGCATTGTTTTTATATATTGTTGGGCATAGTGTTTTCTTAACTCAGATTTTCAGAAGTTCTATCATAATTGCCACTCCACGAATAAATCCTATATGAAATGCAGTCTGGATCACGTTTTTCAAATTTTTGTCCGCTTTCTAAAACCTCTATCTCTTCCTTTGTCAGTAAATTCGTTGTGCCACCCGCACTAACAACCATTAACTCATCATTCAATATTTTATTAAAATATTCAAGAGCAGTTTTAATTTCTTCATTAAAATTTTGTTCTCTCATTTTATCAAAATGACAATGATAATTGTGAAATCCAATAGTCAACATATTATCTTCTGAACTCAAAAAGAGATCAGAGTTTAGATTTCTATTTGGAGCTTTTCTTTCCATAAGAAGATAGTTTTTACCAAAGTCCGAAGGGTGTAAGGAGAAATCACCAACTGACACATTATGGTTGGCTACTATATAATTATAAACTTTCTTCGAGTAATCATTTAATTGCTCTGGATTAATCATAACATTAATATTTTTTTCACCTCAAAGTTTTGACATTATGCCCAACGTTTGGGCTATGAGCAGTGCGGCAAAAAATTCACTGATTTTCGAAATTTGCACTAAGCCAAAACTTTATTTTTTACTTAAATTTTTCTTTTTGCGCCAAAATGAAGTTTTGGCGACTTCGTAAATATACAACTGCTTTTCGGTTTAGCACAAAACCAAGCATTGCTTATAGCCTCGTGTTGTGCAATGTTTCCCTGCGTTCTGATTCGGTTCTGCTTACGTTCCGCTTTTTTTTTCTCTTTTTCTTTCTTTCACAGACCATCGCAAAAGGAAAACTGCTTTTGACGGTTTTGCCTTTCCGATGTTCGACATTCCCAAATCTTATTCGGAAAATGTGGATAAAAATCCGAGCAATGTTTTTCTTCTTTCACGAACTTTACTTGACTAAAAATGGTCTTCCTCGAAATCCTGTCCGATGGCAAAAATGCCGAAACCTCCTTTTTTTCCATTCCGCATTTTTGTCCGAGCAACATTTTTCCTTTTTTCCTTAAAACACCAATTTTCAAAAAAAAATCGGCCGCTATTCCGCTGGTTTTCCGATGCTGTTTTTTTTCTCTCAAATATTGCACAACGTTTATGTATATGAGCTGTGGCGTGTTTTAGCACGAACCTCTCCAAATATAAACTGGCTTTGGGAAATCCGCAGGATTTTCCAAGTGAGGACTGACCAAGCCATAGCTTATATACGGTGTTGCCATTAGTTTTTTATTTTCCGAACGATTTTCAAAAATCCAGTCGAATCTGTTTCAATTCCGTCTGAATAAACTGGAATCAAATTTTTCTTCTCAATGAAATATTTTTTCGCTCTTTTGGCTAAATATCGTTCTTTATTAATGTTTAAATAAATTGTATCAGATTCAATTCTGTATTCTCCACGTCTAATAGTTGTCCATTCAATTTCTCTTGTTTTCAACATAAATTTTCCTTCGTTTAAAGTCAATTTATTTCCCATTTCGTCAAGTGCAATAAATTGTGGCTCTTTATCGAAAAAATCGTAGGGAAACCAAAATGAACTTACACCAATCAAAGTTGAAATTAGTAAAACTGTCAAAATGATTTTTGATTCCCTAATATTCCTTCCTTTTCTAATTCTAATAATATTTTTAATTAACGTAAAAAGAAATATTCCTGTTCCAACGAAGAGGAAGAATAACATTTTAATTCCACCAATTAGACCACCAAAATCTCCTTCTGTTCTCAATTCAGAAAGTAGAATAAAAAACAACAAAATTCCAATTGGAATAATTGCTTTAAATATTAGACTGTAGTTCGTTTTTTTCAAATTAATGGCAACGTTTGGTGTATGAGCAGTGGCGTGGGACGTCACGGACAATTGTAAACAGGTACTTGCCTGAGGAAAATCCGTAGGATTTTCCAAGTAGGCGAGAACAAGCCATTGCTTATACACATTGTTACCATACGTACTTTATTCTTTTATTAATTCTTTCCACTTTTCAGATTCCGCAAATTCTTTTACAATTCGATTCCGTTCAGTTAGTAATTCAGTCATATATTTTTTGAGAAACAGATTGTCAGCAATTTTTCCTAAAATTCCAAAAGGAGACTTATACTCAAAAAAATCAGTCATCAAAGTTCCGCCATTAAATTCCATAAAGTGGTGTTCGTGTTTAAATTTTTGGAACGCTCCTTTTACCATTTCGTCCGCAAAGTAATTTGGTCGGTCAAATTCCGTTATTTTGGAAGTCAGATTTTGATAAATTCCAAAATGTTTCGCTCTCCAAGTAACGCTTTCGTTCATTCCAATTAATCCGCTCGTTTTTCCAGCGATTGCTTTTTCATTCGTTTGTTCAGTCGAAATTTTGTGTAAATCGATACTTCTCGAAAGATCAAATACAATATTCCTATCAGCTTTTATTTCAGTTCGAAGTTCGATTCTCGGCATTTTTTTGGTATGTATGGTAACGTGATTGTGTATGATTTCGTTGCGTGATTCAGCAACTAAATTAGTAAACTAAAACGAACCAGAGGAAATTCCGAAGGAATTTCCAAGTAGGCGAGTACTAGCAATGAATTATACACGGTGTTGTGCCTAGTTTTTTAATTATTATTTCCGTGATATTTTTCCCATATTTTCTCTAAAATAATTTTTCCTTTCACTCCTTGATAGAATGCTTTAATCTTTTTGAGGTTTTTGGAATTCATATCTCCAGAAATTAACTCACATTTTTCAATTGTGAATTTTGCATCTATTTCTCTATTTTTTGAAATTACGTGAAAGTGAGGTGGAATATGGTCATTAGGATAAATTCTAACTTGAAGATCGTCTATTGTTGCGACCCGTTCTTTTGTTGCTAAAGCTGGTTCGTTCAAATGTTTTTCCAATGAAACATCGTCTAATCCTAAATAGTACTTTAGTAAGTCTTCTAGTATTTTTTCAAATATTTTCAAATTCTCAAGCTATCTTTTAAATTCAAATTTTATTTTTTGTCCGTCTTTCAAATCCTTTATTTGAAACCCTAAATCTCCACTAAAAGAAATTAATTCCGCAAAACTTATTTTTCCAATATTGGACTTTTCATATTCTCCGCCAATAACTGCTGGCATTTTCAAACAGTATTTTTGGTTTTCTTCTAATTCTCCAAGTTCCAACTTTGCAATGTTCACAAGATTTGTCATTTGCCAATCTTCGATAAATTCAGAGTCAGTCGAAAGTCGGTCAAATTCCGATTCCGATTCCGCAATTTTCCCACAACTAATTTCTTCGGGACAAATTCTCCAATATTCGTTTTTGTCCGTTTTGAAAATCACATTGCCAAAGTCATTCGTCCGAACTATTTCAGTCGCATTAAATCCTTTCCAATTCCAAGCTTTATTTATTTCGGCAATCATTTTCTCAAATTCTGAGTAACGTTTTTATTTTACCCTGTATTTACTGGTTTTCAAGCAGGTTGTATTTTAGTCATTCGAGCATCCAAATTAGCGATTTGTTTTTGAAGTTCAAGAACTTTTCTCTTTCTTTTCTGATCTAGATATTCATAAATTGTTGGTGGACTGTATTGTTGGTTTTTATAAAGCATATTCCAGAGTATAGTTGCTAATTTTCTTGCAGTAGCTGATACCGCAACAGCGCGACCTTTTCTGTAGGCAATTCTATTGAAGAAGTTGGAAAGATGAGTATCCTTTAGATTCCCAATTGCATTTGCTGCCTGTCTGAGCGCTATTTTAAGTCTATTGCTTCCTTTTGGGGTTCTGCTGCTAAGGATGCGGCCACCCGATATTTTATTGTTGGGGGCCAATCTTAGCCAAGATGTAAAATGCTGTGCATTTTGGAACTCTAGTATTCCTTTTTCACCAAGTTCGCTCATCAATGTGAGGACTGTTCCGTGGCTGAAGCCTTCTATTGCGTATAAGTCGATCCCATCGAAATATTGGTAGGCAATGAGGTTAAGGTCGATGTTTTTTGGTGTGTTCTTGTTGATTCTTTTATGTACTTTTTTATCAATGCACAATGCTTTTTTTACATTATCCTGATCAATAAATTCGTCCAGAACCCTTTTAATCTCATCATCACACTCTATGATCAGTTGTTGTGCATCCTGGTATTTTCGCAGTTCTTGTTTCAGGACAAATAAATAATCCTGTCGATTATTACTTTGCAGTGCCTTGGCAATTTCCTCTTCAGACTTTTTACAGTTCCCGTGCCTTAATTTGGCTAGTTGCTCTCCATTTGTTTGACCATTGCAGATTTCATTGATAATACTTAATCCGGTCAGTCCCACAATATCTTTTACCACCACATCCAATCTGAGGTTCATCAGTCTCATGTTTTGTGACATCCTATTGGAAGCTTGGGATGCGGTTTCAATTAGATTGCCTCTGTGCCTTACCAAAGTTCTTAAATATTCTGTTTGCAGATCTGGCAGGAAACTTCCACTCAAAAGGCCTAATGTATGTAACTTCTGGATCCACATACAATCCAGAACATCCGTTTTTTTGCCCTTAATGTTTTTGGTGAATTTTCCATTGATCAGGATTACTTCAATAGTTGAGTCCTGTAGTTCAGCATACAGATTTTGCCAATATGAACCTGTAGATTCCATGGCTACTGTTTTTACATCATTGTCGAGTAACCAAGTCAGTAATTCTTTAGTATCTTGAGCATAAACACCGAACTCTCTCACGTCAGAGTGCTCTTGATTGATAGCTACAAAATGTGAACGACTTCCGATATCAATTCCCGCAGCATTTGGGTTGATGATATCCATTTTTAATTTAGTTCCTACCATTTTCTTTGATTTAAATTAATAAAAATGCCCAAAGAGAATGTATATTGCAATCAAGAAAATATTCTGAACGAGATATCCCTAGAGGATTCATCAGTAAGATTATCACAAGCCTTTGATACTGGATATATCAAAGGCTTTTTACATTCCAACCAGAATTACGCTCGAGCTTATTAGCATCAATTTAAAATCGGTCTTGCAAAGAGCACTATCCAAGATACAAAACGTTACCTTAAAGTGATTATTTTTTTTGGGAGAAGAGGGGAATT